>JALWUZ010000456.1 GCA_027079895.1 Anaerolineae bacterium | reverse complement strand
CTTTCCGGCGGACCTGGGTCTGCACGGCGACGTGCCGGAGGACGGCGGTTCCTACGCCGCCAACGCCGCCCAAAAAGCCCTCGCCTACAGCCGCCTGTCGGGACTGCTCACCCTGGCCGACGATTCCGGCCTGGAGGTGGACGCGCTGGACGGCGCGCCGGGCATCTACTCCGCCCGCTACGCCCCCGGCGACGACCACGACCGGGTGACGGCCCTCCTGTCCCATCTGCAGGACGTGCCCTGGGAGCAGCGCACCGCCCGCTTTCGCTGCGTAATCGTCGTCGCCGACCCCGCCGACGGGCTGCTGGTTCAGGCCGAGGGGGTCTGTGAGGGGCGCATCGCCTTCGCGCCGGCGGGAGAGGGCGGGTTCGGGTACGACCCGGTGTTCTACCTGGAGGAGTACGGCTGCACGCTGGCCCAGTTGTCCGAGGCGGAGAAGAACCGTATCAGCCATCGCGGACGGGCGGTAGCAGCCCTCCGGGCGCACTGGGACGCCCTCGCCGCCCTCGAATGACCGAGGAGGGTCACTCCTCGCCCTCCTCCCACTCCTCCTCTTCGTCCTGTCGGCGGCGGTACTCGCCGGTCAGGAAATAGGCGATGATCATCGCCAGGCCGACGAAGAGCGGCACCAGCCCGGCCAACATCCAGGGGCCGCAGCCGAGAGGGAAGTCGGAGCCGGCCCGGAACCCGATGGGCCACATCGCCAGCGTGAGCGCCAATCCCACCGCCGTAAGGATAAGCCCCGACCGGAGCGAGTTCGACCGCCGCTCCCGGTAGTACCGCGCGGGCGCGATCCCCCGCTCCACCATCGCCATAATCTCCCGATGGCGAAACCAGCGCGAAGTCATGTAGGCTCCCAAAATGACCGCCAGAATGACCGCCAATGTCCCGTTCATTGCGCACCTCCTATCATCGTCAGAGTTATGTCGCCGCTGGTGGTCTCCACGCTCACCGACGGCCCGCCCCCGTTCACCGTCCCCGCGACCAGGTGGCCGCTGAACTCGCTCATCGTCATCGGGAAAGCGGTCTCGATCTCGCCGGAGGTGGCCTCCAGCCGCAGGTCGCCGGCGAAGTCGGCGGGGAGCGCGAGGGTGACGTCGCCGGAGATGGTCTCCACCTGGTGAGGCCCGCTGCCGTCCAGGCGACCGGAGAAAGCGATGTCGCCGCTGCTGCTCCGCGCCTGGAGACGGGCGTCGTCGCACTCCCGCACGATGATGTCCCCGGAGACGGTGCTCACTGTCACCGAACCCCGGCACCAATCCAGCATCAGGTCGCCGGAGGTGGATTCCAGGCGGTAGGCGGAGGCCGTCACGCCGACTGCCCTCACGTCGCCGGAGATGGTCTCGAGCGACAGCGTGCCGCTCACTACGCCGCCGCTGGCCTGGACCGCGCCGCTGACCGATTCCGCGCTCAACGGCCCGTGAATGTTGCCCGCCGTCACCGCGCCTGAGACGCTTTCCAGGGCGACGGTGCCGGTGATGTCGCCCACCATCAGGTCGCCGGCGGTGGAGGAGAGCGTCACCGCCGCCTCGTAGGGGACGTGTATCTCCAAATCCGCCTCCCCGCCGCCGAACCAGAAGGAGAACGGCGGATGAATCACCCGCACGGTGATCTGGTCGCCGTCCTGGGTCGCCTCCACGCGCAGTTGACGGCGGGCCTGCTCCTGACTCCAGCCCCAGGTGCGCAGGTGGGCGACGACCTGCACCTCGTCGCCGCCCGTCCCTGTGACCCGGATGTCACCGGCGACGGTCTGGGCGTCCAGCGACGGCGGCCCTGTGGTGGTGAACGTCCACTCTTGCGTCTCCTCGACGGTGACGGAGCCCCAGTGTGAGAGGCCGTTCGCGGAGAGCCCGCCCCAGAGGGCCAGCACGATGGCCCCGCAGACGAGCAGTTCGAGGAACAACAGGGGAATCACAATCAGCCATTTCAGTCTCATATCCGCCTCCTTGTCGGTCTTCTGTCTCTTTTGACCGCCTGGGGGACGGAAAGTTTCAGCGGACGGAGGGGAAAGACAAAGCGCGACGCACCTCGGAAGTGCGTCGCACCTGGCACACGCCGGAGGGCCACAGCCCTCACTTCGTCAACGTGAACTGATCCAACACCTCCCCGTCCACCGCGACCGCCGTCACCGTCACCTGATTCTCGGACACCGCCACCCGCACGAAATGGTACGCCCGGACGAAGACGACCTGCGTCGGCTCCCGCTCCGCCATGTAGTACAGCGGCGCACCCCCGCCGGCAGTGACGATGTATGGAATCCCGTTCACCATATTCCGCTCGTAACTGTGCTTGTGCCCGTTGATGACCAGGTCCACCCCGTACCGCTCGATGAGGGGCTGCAACGCCGCGCGTACATCCAACTCGTAGAGATCTTCCACCGAGGTAAACGGCGCAACGTGGAAGAACAGGAACAGCCAGGGCCGCTCGTTGGCCGCCAGCGTGCTTTCGAGCCAGGCGTACTGCTCGCTGCCGGGGCCGTAGTCGGCAACCGTGTCAATCTCCAGGGCGACGAAACGGACAGCGCCGTAATCGAAAGTGTACCAGCGTTCGTTGCCCGGCAGGTGGAAGTATCCCAGGTAACGGGACGAGCCCCCCTCGTGATTGCCCATCACCGGAAAGAAAGGGGTGTTCGCCAACAGGGGTTGCTCTATCTCGAAGAAGGTGTCCCAGAGGTCGTCCTGGCTACCGTCCTCCACCAAGTCGCCGGTGTGCAACAGGAAATCCGGCTCCTCGGCGGCGATGCGCCCCACGACGGCGCGATGTACGTCCTGCTGTGTGCGGGTGTCGCCGAAAGCGATGAAGGTGAAATCCGCGCCCGGAGGCGCAGCGGTGCGGAAAGTGGCGTCCTGCGGGCCGCCCAGCAGCAGAGAACCGCCGGTGGTGACGCGGTAGTGGTAGCGGGTGTAGGGGGAAAGGTCGGTCAGGGTGACGACGTGGCGGGCGGCGATGGCCGTGTCGGCGGCGATGGAGCCGTAATCCGCCGTCTCCCCGTAGACCACCTCGCCGGGAGCCGCCCGCTCCGTCTCCCAGACGACTACCACCGTGTCGGTCGTGACCCGCTGGAGGAGCGGCCCCCTGGTGAGCGACAGGTCGGAGACCGGCGCCGGTGTGCTGGTCGGCGTGGGGTGAGAGAAGGCGCGGACGATGTAGGGGACGTAGGCCCGACTCGGCGGCGCGGTGGGCGGTTCGGTGACTGTCACCGGCCCCGCCACCGGCCCCGTCGCTGGCCCAGGGGCAGCGATGCTCGCTTGGCCGGTCGGCGGGGTCGGAGTAAGACAGGCGGCCAGCAGCAGCGTCAACCCGACTAACGCCGCCGCGGCCGCCGCCTTCCACCCACTCATCCGCCCGATGCTCCGTCGGCCTGCGGGAGGTGCGCCGCATAGGACAGCCCGGCCTCGAAGGCCCGCATGTTCAACTCCTCCGTCCCTTTCGGCACCCGGTCGAGGATCGCCTTCCGCATTGCCTCCTCGGAGACCAGGCCGCTCAAGGCGGTCAACGCCCCCAGCATGACGATGTTCGCCACGATGCGCCGCCCCAACTCCTGCTCCGCGATGCGGGTCGCCGGAACGGGAATCGGCAGATGGTCGTCCGGCGACGGCTCCACCAGGTCGGCGTCCACGAGCAGCAGACCGTCCTCGACCAGCCGCCCGCGATAGGTGGTGTACGCTTCCTGCGACATCGCCACCATCACGTGCGGATGGGTGACGTGCGGGTAGGAAATCGGTTGGTCGGAGATGATGAGCGACGCGCTGCATGCCCCACCCCGCGACTCCGGGCCGTAGGACTGGGTCAGCGTCACTTCCCGCCCGTCGTAGAGCGCGGCGGCCGCCCCGGTGATACGGCCCGAAAGGATGATCCCCTGCCCGCCAAAGCCGCACAGCAATACCTCCGTGCTCGTGCGGGCGGCCATCTCCGACGGGATGCGCACCGGGCCGCCGGCCGGACGGGGTTCGGCCGGCAACGGCAGCGACTCGCCGGCAGCGAAAGGCACGTCCAACTCCACCGGCGGACGGTTGAGCAGCCCCAGGTCCTCCGAGGGGTGCAACTCGCCGTACCGCTCCCGCAGCCGCTCCTGGAACGTGGGCCGTTCGATGTCCACGAACTCCCCGCAGATGATCTCCCCGCCGAGGTCAATGTCCACCTCCCAGGGGGCGGCCCCGTGCCGGATGACCGCTTTCTGGTGATAGTACTCCATCATATCCAGGCCGTACTTCTTCCGGTTGAACCGCCCGTAGAGGGTCGGGCAGGGGGAGATGACCTCGACGACGCTGAAGCCGGGCTTGAGCAACGCTTTGTGGATGGATTTCTCCAGCCGTCGGGCGTGCAACACCGTCCAGCGGGCGACGTAGGTCGCCCCGGCCGCCGCCGCCAGCCGGGGGATGTTGAACGGATGTTCGAGGTTGCCCCTGGGAGATGTGCTGGTGCGGGCCTCGGAGGGGGTCGTCGGGCCCACCTGCCCGCCGGTCATCCCGTAGTTGAAGTTGTTGACGCAGATGACGGTCAAGTCCATATTGCGGCGGGCGGCGTGGATGAAGTGGTTGCCGCCGATGGCGATCAAATCCCCATCGCCGGAGAAGACGACCACTTTCAAGTCCTGGTTCGCCAGTTTGAGGCCGGTGGCGAAGGGGATCGCCCGTCCGTGCGTCGTGTGGAAACCGTCCAGGCGCAGGTACCCGGCCACCCGTCCGGTGCAGCCAATCCCGGAGACAACGGCCACCTTGTCCAAATCCAGGCCGGAGCGCACCAGGGCACTGGAAAAGCAACTCAAAGCGGTGCCCAGTCCGCAGCCGGGGCACCAGATGTGGGGCAGCCGCTCCGTGCGCAGCAGATAATCCAGCGGATGCAGGCCGATTTCCTCCACAGTCGGCACGCCCGCCAGTTCCAACTCCTCGTTCTCGACCAAATCCCTGTTCACGCCGCTCCCTCCCGAATCGCCTCTAGAATGTCCTCCGGCTCGTGGATGTCGCCGCCGGGGTGGGTGACGGGGATGACGCGGGCCTGTCCGCCGGCGCACCGCTCCACCTCCAGGGCGATCTGCCCCAGGTTGAGTTCCGGCACGACGAACGCCTTGACCCGCCCCGCCAGTTGCCGGATGCGCTCCTCGGCGAAGGGCCAGACCGTCACCAGTTTCAGCAGGCCGACCCGCAGCCCCTCCTCCCGCGCCCGGCTGACTGGGAGCAAGGCGGTGCGGGCGGAGATGCCGTAGGCCACGACGACCACGTCGGCGTCCTCGACCCCATCTTCCACCACCTCGATGATCTTCTGCCGGTTGTTCCTGATCTTCCCCACCAGCCTGGGGAGCAGTTCCCGCTGCGCCGCCGCCGTCGTCGCCGGATAGCCGCGCTCGTCGTGGGTGAGGCCGGTCATGTGGATGCGGTATCCCATCCCAGCCACCGGGAAGGGGGGAACGCCGTCCTCATCGGGGGCGTAGGGCAGGAAGTCCCGACTCGGCGGGGTCTGGGGCCGCCGCCAGGGGTAGAGCGGAATCTGCTCCGCCGGCGGGATGACCACCCGCTCGGTCATGTGCCCCACCGACTCGCTGGTCATCAGCAACACGGGCGTGCGGTACTGCTCCGCCAGGTTGAAGGCGCGGATGGTCAAGTCGAACGCCTCCTGGGGGGAACTGGGGGCCAGGGCGATGATCTCGTGGTCGCCGTGGGTGCCCCAGCGGGCTTGCATAATGTCCCCCTGACTGGTCAGAGTCGGGAGGCCGGTCGAGGGGCCGCCGCGCTGCACGTCCACGACGACGCACGGGGTCTCGGTCATAATCGCCAGGCCGATGTTCTCCATCATCAGGCTCAGGCCGGGGCCGGATGTGGCGGTCATCGCCCGCGCACCGCCCCAGGCCGCGCCCAACACCACGTTCATCGAGGCCAACTCGTCCTCCATCTGGATGAAGACGCCGCCGACCTCCGGCAAGCGGGCGGCCATGCGCTCGGCGATCTCGGTCGCCGGGGTGATGGGGTAGCCGCCGAAAAAGCGACATCCGGCGCAGATCGCCCCTTCAGCGATGGCCGTGTCACCGTCCAGAAAAAACTCGCCCTCCAAAACGCCGGGTTCACTCACGGCTGCTCACCTCCGGTTATGTAAATGCAGAACTCCGGGCACAGTAACTCGCACAGCCGGCAGGCGACGCACCGGTCGGGGTTGATCGCCTCCGGCAGATGGTAGCCCTTCTCGTTCATCACGTTCGAGATACGCAAGACGTCCCTGGGGCAGTAGCGGACGCACAACTCACACCCCTTGCACCGGTTCTTGATGAGGTGGATTTCCCCGTGCGGGATGTGAAACTTGTCCAAGTCGAGGGGGGTACGCCAGAGTTTCATCCCACCAACTGCTCCAATGCCTGCCGCGAGAGGGCCTCCACGTCGGCGTGGATGGACTGGCCGTGCGTGTCCATCGTCACCACGACGGGGAACCGTTCGACCCGGATGATCCAGAACGCCTCCGGCACGCCGAACTCCTCCATCTTGTGGACGGCGACCACCTCTTTGACCGCGTCGGCAATCAGGGAGGCCGCGCCGCCGACGGCGTGGAAGTAGACCGCGCCGTACTCCCGACAGGCGTCGAGCGTCGCCGGCCCCATACCGCCCTTGCCCATCACGCCCCGCAATCCGAAGTGGGCGATGACCTCGGCCTCGTAAGGCTCCTCGCGGATGGAGGTGGTCGGCCCGGCGGCGACGAAGTGCCAGCGGCCCTCCTCGTCCTGGCGCACCACCGGCCCGCAGTGATAGATGACGCTCCCACGTAGCACACGGGAGAGTTCCTCGTACAGCGGTCGCTCCGTGGCGGGAATCTCATCGGTGCGGATGAAATTTTCGATGAGGTACTTGTGCGCCGCGTCCCGTCCGGTGGACATGACGCCGGAGAGGAAAACCGTATCGCCGACGTGGAGGGCGCGTACCTCTTCCTCGGAGATGGGGATACTCAGGTTGTAAGTTGCCATACTCGTGACTCCTTCCTCCTACCGCGACCGGGCAGGTGTCTCCACGACACCCACTCGTGTACTCGTGAACCGTTCGCGGACGGTCAACCGGTCAGAACAGAAACGGCACGAACCGCTTGGTCCGTTCCATATAGGCGGCATACGCCGGCCCGAAGGTTTTCAGGCTCTCGGCCTCGTCCGCTTTGGCCATCGCGAATATGAACAGCGTCGCCAAAAGCACCAGTACCGCGCCCCACCAGGCCGGGTCTTTGAAAAACAGCCCCCAGGACAGTAACAGCAGGGAACTGTAGAGCGGGTGACGAATGTACCGGTAGATGCCGGTCGTGACCAGCGCGGTAGTATCCTCGAAAGTCGGCCGCCGCGCGTCACCCTCACGGTGCTTCATCGGCCTCCCCTTGCTGACCAGGGAGTAAACCCCAAACGCCAACGGGATGAGGGAGGCGACGAGCAGAAGCCAGGAGACAATCTGATACCAGGAAAACGGGGCGCGGAACCAGACGCCCAGGTTGAGGAAAAAGAGGGCCAGGATGAACTCCCAGGCGAAGAACCGGTAGAACAGATGCGTACCCGGCTCACGCAGTGCCTTCCGCGATATGTAGCCATTGCCGACCGACAACAGGATGAAAGCGACCCACCGGAACATAATCATCCCTCACAGCGGAGAGCACACCCGACCGAACGATGTCGCCCCGTCAACTCACCGCCGGGCGCACCGCCAGAACTTTCACCTCTCGCTCCAACCGCCCGGCCAGGCGGTCTTTCTCCACCTCCAGGTCGTAGCGAGCCTGGAGGTTTAGCCAGAAACGCTCCGACAGGCCGAAGTAGCGCGACAGCCTCAACGCCGTGTCGGCCGTGATCGAACGTTTGCCGTGTACGATCTCGTTGATGCGACGTGGATGCACGCCGATGTCTTTGGCCAACCGATACTGGCTGATGCCCATCGGTTTCAGGAACTCCTCCAGCAAGATTTCGCCGGGGTGAACGGGGGCAAATTTACTCTCGCCCATTTCGACCAGAACACTCACTCGTATGTCACTTCATCGCCCCGCACCGTCATCGTCCACCGCCGACAGGCCCAACACATGTAGGCGACGCTGACGAAGTAACAGGCCGGCAGTCGGTGGTAGGCCCCAATCTTGACCCCCAGGAGAGTCGTCCGCCCGCCGAAACCCATCGGCCCGATGCCCAACTCGTTCCCCTCGCGCAGCAGACGGGCCTCCAACTCCGCCAGTTCCGGCACCGGATTGGTGTCGTCCAGGAGGCGGAACAGTTGCTCTTTGGCGTGGACGTAGCCGTAGCCCCGGTCGCTGCCCAGCGCGACCCCCAGCACTCCCGGCGCACACCCCTTTCCCTGGGCCTGGTACACCGCGTCGAGGATTACCCGCCGCACCCCTTCCAGGTCACGGCCGGCCTTCAGGGGAGCGTAGGGCAGTTTGTATTGAGTCGCCACGTTCTCGCTCCCGCCCCCCTTGAGCAGCAACCTGACCCGCAGATAATCCTCCTCCCACTCCTCGAAGTGAAAGGTTGGGAATCCCACCCCCAGGTTGTTGCCGCTGTTGCGTCCGGTGAGCGAATCCACCGCGTTGGGCCGCAGATAGGCCCGCGCCGTCGCCTCGGCGGTGGCCTGCTGAATCTGCTCCTTCAGTACGCGGGTGCTCATCCCCAGCGGATGGTAGACGTAGAAAATCGGCGTGCCGGTGTCCTGGCACACCGGCGTGGACTTGGCGCGGGCCAGAGCCACGTTCTCCAGGATAGTATCCAGCGCCCCGGCAGCGGCGGAACCGGACTCCTCGCGGGAGCGGGCCTCGCGCAACGCTGTCTCCACATCCACCGGCAGATCCGTCGCCGCGCGGCGGATGAGTTCGACGAAAGACTCGACCAGATCCATAGACTCACACCTCCATCACATCATGCCGGCACCTCGGCCATCGCTCCCGGCGATTTCTGCGGCCTTTGGAAGACGGCCACTTCCAACTGGGTGACGCGCAACTCCAGAGCCCGAACATCCGAGAACGTGGCCCACTTCTCGCGGGCGATGGCCTCCGATTCCACAAACCCCCGCTCCGCCAGACGCTGCTCCAACAACGTCAGGTCACGCCGGAGCGCGGCGACCTCCTCCTCCAAACGGCCCACCCTCCGGTCCAGCGACGCGACCTCCCGTCTCAAGGTAGCCACGCTCTTCTCCAGGGCCGTCATCCGTTGCTCTAGAGCCGTCATCCGTTGCTCGATGGCCTCCATCCGCTGGGACATAGCGGACATCCACTGCCGGGTCTCCCCGTAGTCCTTCGACATCTGAATGACGAAGGGCTCGATGACCTCGTAGATCGTGTCCCGAATGAATTCCTTATCCGCGTCGCTGAGCATCTCTCTCCCTCCTCGAGCCGTGTCCCGCCGGCCTCAATCCAGAGCCTCCAACGCCTCGACGATAGCCCGCACCTCCGCGACCGTCTTCGGCGCAGCGTCGAAAATGCTGGCCCCCCGCATGTCGGCCTCGGTCAACTCCGGGTTGACGGACAGATACCCCAGCGTCGGTACCGGGCTGCCCTCTTTGATGAACTCCCAATCGCTCTCGTTGCGCACCTTGTTCCCGACGGCGTACACGCGATGAATGCCGATGTCCGCCGCCAACTTGCGTACCTGCCGCGCGGTGGCGATACTCCGCCGCCCCGGTTCGATGACCACCAGGAAGGCGTCCACCGCCCGCGCCGTCGCCCGCCCCAGGTGCTCCACCCCGGCCTCCATGTCCAGAATCAGCATCTCGTCCCGATAGAGCAGTAGATGAGTGACCAACGCCTTGAGCATCGCGCTCTCCGGGCAGATACACCCGCTCCCGCCGGACTCGATGTCCCCCAGCCGCAGGAACCGAATCCCGCGATGGGCGATACTGAACCGGTCGGGGATGTCGTCCACGCGCGGGTTGAGGCTGAAGAACGCCCCGTAAGAGCCCGGCTTGGCCCCCGTCCGCTCGTAAATCAGATCGTCCATCTCGGCTACCGGAGTGACCTGGGCGACTAACTCCGGCGGGAAACCCAACGCCTCGGCCAACCCTCCGGCGGGGTCGGCGTCAATGGCGATCACATCCCGGCCCCGCTCCACGTAGAGATGGGCCAGAATCGCGGAAAGGGTCGTCTTCCCCACCCCACCCTTGCCGCTGACCGCGATCTTGTTCAGTTTACCCACTCGCTCACCTCCCACAGACGACTTGCGTCACGACTACGCCACCGCTTTCTCCAAGTACTGAGTGATGTCCATCACCCGGACGCGCACCCGATTGGCACGGGCGGCCTTCGACAGAGTACGCACGCACTGCGGACAGGCGGACACCAGCACCGACGCGCCCGTCTCCGCCGCCTGAGCGATACGCTGCGCGGAGACCTCCTGTACCAGTTGCGGGTCGAAAGTCTCCAGGTCCCCGCCGCCGCCACAACACAGCGCGTGCTCCCGCGATTGCTGCATCTCCACCAGCGTGACGCCCGGAATCTGCTCCAACACCCGGCGGGGCGGGTCGTAGATCCCGCTCTTGCGCCCCAGGTCGCACGGGTCGTGATAAGTCACCTTCCCGGCCCGGCGCGGTTCGACCAGTTCCAGCCGCCCTTCCTCCACCAACTCATCCAGCACCTCGACGGCGTGTACCACCTCGAACCCCAGCGGCTCACCGAGCACCTCCGGGTAGGTGTAGTGCCACATGTGGTAGCAGGAGGGGCAGGTAGTGACCACACGGGGCACGCCCAACTCCCGCATCGCCTCGACGTTGTGCCGAATGAGGGCCTCGGCCTGCTCCAACTGACCGGCGACCAGCAGCGGGAAGCCGCAACACCGCTCCTCGTCCCCCAACGTGGTGAAACGCACCCCGGCTTTCTCCAGCAGCATAGCGAAACTCTGCGGGATTCCGTAACTCATCGGGAACATCGCCGAGACGCAGCCGACGAAGTAGGCCATCTCAGCCCCGGAGTCCCGCACCAACCCCTCCGGCTTCTCCGGCAAATTGTCGGTCCAGGCCAGCCGCGCGGAGTTGTCCTCGCCGGAGACGTTGTAATGAGTGGTGATTCGCGTCCCCATCATCCCCAACGCCCGCACCCCTTGCGCAGGTCGTCGTCGCCGTCGAGCGCGTCTATGCCGTTGGGGAGGTAGACATCCTGCATCACGTGATGGCGCATCACCTCCACCAGACGGCGCACGCTGAGGTCGTGGGGACAGTGGGCCGTGCAGGTGTCGCATCCCAGACAGCGCCAGATACTGGCGTCATGCACCAGCACGTTCTCCAGGCCGAACTGCGCCAGACGCATCATCTGGGCCGGACGGTAGCGCATGGCCGGGGCGGTCGGGCAGCCGGAGGAGCATTTCTCACACTGATAGCACAGGTAGACGTTCTCGCCACACTCGGCGCGGACGAACTCGGCCACATCCGTACTGATCGTTATCGTCATAGCACTCACTCCACCTGCGGACGAGGCAGGAGGCCGGCCCCTTCGACAATCGGCTTGATCGCCGCCTCCCACTCGACCGCCATAATGTGTATCCCGGCCACCCCTTCGATCTCCATAATCTCCTGAATCTGCTCGATGCAGATTTTGATTCCCATCTCGCGCCACGCCTTACGCCGCGCCTTCTTGTCCTCCTTCGGGATTCCGGCGATCGCCCCTTTCATCCGGTCCACGTACTCATCCCGGACGATCATCCCCGGCACCTGGTCGCGCATATACCGCGCCATCCCGGAGGACTTGAGCGGCCCCACCCCGGCGAGGATGTAGACCTTCTCGTGCAGCCCCATATCCACCACCCGCTTCATGAACTCGCGGAACCGGGGGATGTCGTAGATCAACTGAGTCTGGACGAAATCCGCGCCGGCGGCGATCTTCTTGGCCAGGCGGTAGGGGCGGAACTCGAAGGGGTCGCCGAAGGGATTGATCGCCCCGCCGATGAAGAAGCGCGGCACACCGGCCTTGATCTGCTCGCCGTTCTGGAAGACCCCCTCGTCCCGCATGCGCCGCACCATCTGAATCAACTGGATCGAGTCCAAATCGTGGACGTTCTTGGCGGTGGGATGATTGCCGAAACTCTGATGGTCGCCGGTCAGGCAGAGGACGTTGCGGGCTCCCAGCGCATACGCCCCCATCAGGTCGGATTGCATCGCCAGCCGGTTGCGGTCGCGGCAAGTCATCTGGATGACCGGCTCCAACCCGTCCTGCATCGCCAGGACGCCGGAGGCAATGCTGGACATGCGGGCGACGGCGGTCTGGTTGTCGGTGATGTTGACCGCGTCCACGACCCCCGCCAACAACTGCGCCTTGCGGTGGATGACCTCCGCGTCGGCCCCCTGGGGCGGGCCCAACTCACCGGTCACGGCGAAGTGCCCGGCCCGCAGGATTTTCTCCAAGTTACTGCCGGATTTGTACTCGTCCGTCCGTTCTGCTGTCATATCCATCGCTCACCTCACTCCATATCTGCTAACCGCAGGTCGTCGCGCACGATTTTGCGCGGGCCCCCGTCGCGGCTCTTCGACCAGTCCTTGGGCGGCTGAATCTCCAACAGCCACTCCTCCCGTCCCAACTTGACCGCTCGCTCCCAAATCAGTTGCCACGCGCAGGGGATGTCGGGGTTCACCTCGCATACCCCGTTCTGCGAGCCGCCGCACGGGCCGTTGAGCAGTTGCTTGGAGCAGCGGGCGATCGGGCAGATGCCGGCCGTCAGCCCCAGGATGCAATCGCCGCAGGCTTGACACCGCTCCTCCCATATCCCCTGCTCCACCGGCATGCCCAGGAACACGGTGTTGACGCCGGGCAGTGTGATGGAGTCGGGGAACCGCTCGTTCATCGCCTGGACGCCGATGCCGCAGGCCAGGCTCAGAATCACATCGTACTCCCCCAGGCGGGGAGCCAGCGGGTCAATGTACTCCCACTCACACTGACGCTGCACCGTGACCTCGTCCACCTCCATCGGGTGGCCCTCCAACTTGCTCCGCATGCGCAACTGCGAGGCCAGGATGCCCACCTCCTTCTCGCCACCGGCGAAACTGACGGTCACGCAAGTGCCACATCCGGCGACCAACACCTTGTGGGCGTCACCCAACAGGCCCATAATCTCATCCAGTGTCTTCTGTTCGCCAACTATCATTATGCCCTCCTTCAGAACTTGTGCCCGGACGCCAACGGCCCCGGTCAATCATCCACGCGCAACGGACTCGGCCCCAGTCCCTTGAGTTGCTCCGACATCTCCGTCACCAGTTCGGCGAACTGGGCCCCCATCGCCGAGGAGATGTTCACCATCCTGACCCGCTCCCGCTCCAACCCGACCTGCTCCAACAGGTCGGCGGCGTACTTCATCCTCCGCTTGGCGTTGAGATTACCATCCTGGTAATGACAGTCGCCCACCAGTCAGCCGGCTACCATAACGCCGTCCACGCCGTGCTCGAAGGCGTGCAATACCTCCGTCACCTCCACCCGGCCGGAGCAGGGAACCTCGATGATGCGCAGTCCGGTCGGATAGGGGATGCGCATACCTCCGGCCAGGTCGGCGGCGGCGTAGGCGCAGTGCCGACAACAGAAGGCCAGTATCTTGGGCTCGAAGTTAGGGTCGCTCATCTCGATCACTCCAATTCAGACAATTCACTTGCTTTTACCGCGCCGTCGCACTTGCATTTTGATCTCACATGCTGCGTAATGTGATAGCTCGGCCAATAGACTACCCGCCAAGCAAGAGCCAGTAACAACTTTCTGGCCCCTCGCTTTTATATTTGTTGTACAAAGAGGGCAGAAAGAGTTTGAAGACCAAGATCTGAACTCATATAGTGGAGGTGATGCACAAATTTCAATCCCCAACTTACCGGAAACTAAAGTTTAGGACACTTTGCTTTGTTGTACCCTGACGAGGAGCTTGCCGACTCCGGGGGCTGCTGCCGGATTCAGTGGGGTCGAGCACAGCAAAGCCTTAAGCAAGGTTGCCTCTGCCTCCTCATATCTCCCTGTTTCGTAATAAGCTCGACCGAGACTGTGATAGATGTTTCCGTCATCAGGCTGAATGGCAGCCGCTCTCTCAAGCCAATTGATGGCTTCGGAAACGGTCACTGTCTCTTCCGGGTCTCTGTAATGTGAGGCGGCAGCCACAAGGGCAAGGACATAGTTGGGATTCAAAGCCACAGCACGCCTGAAGGATTGGACAGCCTTCTTGTAGTCAAGTTCCAGCAGTTCATAACAGTTGCCCAATAAGTAATATAGCTCCGCGCTTGTTGGGTTCAGTTCAATTGCTTTCTGATACCATTCGATCGCCTGTCGACTGTTCTGATCAAAGCCTCCAGCACCAGCTCCGAGATGAAAATAGCAGTCAGCAAGTCTGGCCATTATCAATGAGTTGTCGGGCACTTCTGCCAATACCCGACGGTAGAGTTTGATGGCAGCCTCCCACTCGTACTCAGACGTTAGTTTATTGGCATGTACTAACAATTCGATGAGGCTAGTCTTCATAAAGATCCTCCAATGCTACTTCAATGCTCACCTGGTGACAACCCATGCATTAGAAATCTGCCTGACCCCTTCCGCCGTCTCATAGACTATGACGACAATTTGCTCTCCTTGTACCGTACCCACATACGTTAGCGTTCGTCCGCCCCCACTGAGCACCTTTACCTCCGGCTCCGTGGAATTGACTACTTGCTGGATGATCAGCTGGGCCCGGCGATAATTCACAAGCAGATCGTCACCCAGTTCTACGAGTCGTCCCCAGGCATGTTTCTGAGCCATAATGTGCTGCACACGCGCAGTATTCTCTTCGAGCCACATAATTGCGCGTTGCCCTGCAGGGGAGCCAGCAGCAGTGCCTGCTGTGGTAACCGTCGTCGTGCCCCACCATCCGGCCTGGACGCCCACCCACCAGCCGCCGTAGATACCATCGCCCAGCCCAGACCGGAATGCCAGGGAGTGCATGGCGTCAGCAGGTTGACCGTGACCCGCCCTGCACCACTGGCGAGCGCACAGCTCAACGCCCCCTCACCGCACAAGCCTTATGGAGATTGGCAGACTACCGATCCCCCTCTTCTACCTCGTTAGCTACTTGACAATCTCCCATACCACGGTCATAAGCGAGATACCCACGGCCCAAGCCAGAGGAATGAATAAGCGAGGCAATCCATCAATATCCCGTTCCCCACGACGAGCGCTTATCACCCCGGAAAGCACTATCCCTATTAAAGCTGCCCCTAAACAAGGCCAGTACTCTTCCCTTTCAGACACCAAGCCCAACCTAATTGCCAAAGCAGTAAAGAATAAGTACACCCCTCCCTTCCCTACTTTGCTAATGTATCGCATGCTCAACCCCCATACCTCGTCATCCTTCCTATTCCCTCATACCATATCCTGCTTAGCAGCCAAAGTGAACCATTTTGACCCACATAAGCCAATCCAGATGCAGCAGCCCTACGCCCGCGTCCCACTGCTCCCCGGTGTACTGCCGTGCCTTATTCCAATTGCTTGTTAATGTACAGATCCACGAATGACCAACCTCGGTGTTGCCTCCACTGCACCTCGATCCTTTGCTCCACCGCCACCCTCAAGTCCTCCAGCGAGTAGAGCACCGGCGCGATCCCCGTCCCCCGCCGACTCAACCGGAAGAACAGCCCGGCAGGCTCACCGGCCCCCTCCCACGCCTGGCCGAAGGCGGCGATACAATCCCAACTGTGAGTAGTCGCCAGCACCAACACATTCAACCTCTCCGCCATCCTGAAGACCAGGTTCCACAAGCCGGTCAACGTGGTGTAATGCAACCCAGTCTCCACCTCATCAATCAGCAGCACCCCCTCACGCGCACCGACCAGCGCGATCGCTATCATCAGCAAGTGACGCATACCGTCGCCCAGACTGCCGAGCAGCACCGGCTCCTGCTCGCCCTCCAACAACACCTTGACCCCCTCACCCGCGCTCAAAAAAGCTAGATTCTTCACCCGGGGCTCGATTATGCGCAACGCCTCGACGACCATCTCGGCCTGCGGGGTAAGAAGCATCTCATCCCACAGTTCCCGCAACTCGTCGTACCGGTCGGCGAGGGATTCGGCCCCCCTCAACAA
>JALWUZ010000455.1 GCA_027079895.1 Anaerolineae bacterium | reverse complement strand
GCCCAGGTCTTGCAGCACACTCCCCAGGTTGTTGACCGCCGCTGCCACGTTGGGGTGCTCCGGCCCGTAGACCGTTTCGTCAATCTTCAGCGCCCGCTCGATGGCCGCCCGCGCCCCCGCTAAGTCGGCCAGGGCGTGCAGGTGGTAGCCCAGGCTGTTCCACAACCGACCAGCCGTCTCCCTCACCGCCTCCTCCCCAGGGGGAGCGATCCGTTCCGCGTGGTCGGCGGCGGCCCGCACGTGGGGCAGGATAGGGGCGTAGAGCCCGTAGTCCCCGCTCTGATCCACCGCACGGTTGGTGCGCGCGGCCCGGTCGGCCAGGGCGGCCAGGAAGCGGGAGACCGCCGCCCGCACTCCTTCCGTCTCCTCGGTAAGGCGGCGGGCGAACTCGGCCAGCAGGGGGTGGATCGCCGCGCTCCCCTCCCCCATCTCCTTGAGCAACCCCCGTTCCACCAGGAAGTCCAGCCCCTCGTCCACTTCATCTTCCGTCAGTTCCAGCCCCTCGTCGAACAAGTCCGGCGGGATGGGGGTGTTGGGGGCCAGGTAGCCGGCGCAGAGGAAGATCTGCCGCGCGGCAGGCCCGCCCCGCCGCTCCACCTCCCGCCAGGAGAGGGCGAAGGTCTCCATAAGGTTCAGGTCGTGCCCAGTGGGGCTGCCGCGCTCAGGCCGCCAGCCCCGCATCGAGGGGTGCTCGAAGACCTGCTCCAACCGCTGCCGGTAATCGTCCACCGTCAGCCGGGGATGTCCCTTCAGGTAGCGTCCGGCCAGTTCCAGCGCGAGAGGGAGATGGCCCAGCCGCGCGGCCAGGGCGTCCAGGTCGGCGTCGGTGGCGCGGCTCTCCGGCAGGTAGTGGCGCAGGAAGGCGCGGCTTTCCTGGGGCGTGAACTCCTCCAAAGAGATGGTGGTCAGCCCCAGGTCGTCCGGCCAGCGGGTGAGGCGGGAGGTGAGCAGCAGCCGCAGGTTGTGGTTGCGCAGGCGGTGGAGGATGGCCCGCGCCCCCCGCTCGTCCTCCAGGTTGTCCAGGAGCAGGAGGGTGGGGCCATGCGCCCGCCACACTTCCAGGGTGAGGTTGGCCCGCGCGGCGGCGTCGTCGGCCTGGAGCCCCATCTTGCGCGCGGCGTCGGCGAGTTGCTCATTGAGGAGGTCGGGGTCGCCCGCGTCCAGCCAGTAAACCCACCGGAAGCGGTGGCCGTACCGGTAGGCGAACTCGACTGCCAGTTGGGTCTTGCCGATGCCCCCCATGCCGGTGATCGCCTGGGTGACGATGACCGCCTCCTCCCCCGCGCCGGACGGTGCGCAGAGCAGACCGGCCAGGTGCTCCAGGTGCTCCTCCCGTCCGGTGAAGAGCGCGTTGCGTCCGAGGGAGATGTAGGAGTGGGATGGCAGTTCGCCAGGCCTGGGCGGGGATTGTTCTTTGGCCTCGAGGATGGCCTGGATGGCGGCCTGGTTGTCCGGGCGGCTGGCGTAGATGGCAATGGTGCTGCCCTGGACGTTGCCGCCGATGGCGATGGAATGATTATGGGCTTCGATCATTTGTACTTCCTCCTACTGGGGCGACACAAGGCCCCCCCCGTGCGGGACGGCGCATAGGGGGGGATGGCGCAAGGCCATCCCCTACGGGGCGGCGCGTATGGGACGGCGCACGGCGGGACGGCGCACGGGGGACGGCGCCGGTAGGGGACGGCCTCGCGCCGTCCCCTACCGTGCGGCGCACAGATCCACGAAGTAACGGTGGAACCGCTCGTCGGCGGTCAGTTCGGGATGGAACGCCGTCGCCAACAGGCGGCCCTGCCGCGCGGCGACGGTCTCCCCGTCCACGCGCGCCACCCCCTCCACCCCTTCCCCCACCTCCTCGATGACGGGGGCGCGGATGAAGACGGCGTGGAACGGCCTCTCCCCCAGCGCGGGCACCTCCAGGTCGGCCTCGAAACTGTCCACCTGGCGGCCAAAGGCGTTGCGCCGGACGGTGATGTCCATCACCCGCAGCAGCGGCTGGCCGGGGACGGCGTCCCGTACCCGCCGTGCCAGCAGGATCAGCCCGGCGCAGGTGCCCCACAGCGGCCCGCCGTCCGCGGCGAACTCCCGCAGCGGCTCCAGCAGTCCCCAGCGCACCGCCACCTTGCCGATGGTGGTGGACTCCCCGCCGGGGATGATCAACCCGTCCAGCCCCGCCAGGTCTTGGGGCAGCCGCACCTCGACCGTCTCCACCCCCAGGCGGCCCAACATCTGCTCATGCTCGACGAACGCCCCCTGAAGGGCCAGGACGCCGATCTTCATCGCTCACCACCCCCGCTCCGCCAGCCGCTCGGCGGCGGGGATGTCGCTGATGTTGATGCCGACCATCGGCTCGCCCAGGTTGCGGCTGACCTCGGCCAGGATCTCCGGCTCGTTGTAGTGGGTCACGGCCTGGACGATGGCGTGGGCCCGCTTGGCCGGGTCGCCGGACTTGAAGATTCCGCTGCCGACGAAGACCCCGTCCATCCCCAACTGCATCATCAGGGCGGCGTCGGCTGGGGTGGCGATTCCGCCGGCGGCGAAGTTGACCACCGGCAGGCGGCCCAGTTTGGCCGTCTCGACCACCAAGTCGTAGGGGGCGCCGATCTCTTTGGCGTAAGCCATCATCTCCTCCGGGGCCATCGTCGTCAGCCGCCGGATCTCTCCCAGGACGGCGCGGGCGTGGCGCACCGCCTCGACGACGTTGCCGGTGCCGGCCTCCCCTTTGGTGCGGATCATCGCCGCCCCCTCGCCGATGCGCCGCAACGCCTCCCCCAGGTTGCGGCAGCCGCAGACGAAGGGGACTTTGAACTGCCACTTGTCAATGTGATGTTCCTCGTCGGCGGGGGTGAGCACCTCGCTTTCGTCAATGTAATCCACCCCCAGGGCCTCCAGGATCTGCGCCTCGACGAAGTGCCCGATGCGGCATTTCGCCATCACCGGGATGGAGACCGCCTCCATGATTTCCAGGATTTTCTCCGGGTCGGACATGCGGGCGACGCCGCCCTGGGCCCGGATGTCGGCGGGGACGCGCTCCAACGCCATCACCGCGCACGCTCCGGCCTCCTCCGCTATGCGGGCCTGCTCCGCGCTGACCACGTCCATTATCACGCCCCCCTTGAGCATCTGTGCCAAACCACGTTTCACCGTGACGGTGCCGGTCTGTTTTTCCATCGTTTCACCTCCTGCGATTGTGATTCTTCTCCGCCCGCGCCCTGCGGGACAATCGTTATTGTACTGCTGTTCGGTCAATCTGACAATGGCGCGTGCCCGTCCACCGGCGACGGATTTATCCGCTGCCCCACTCACCGGCGACGGATAAATCCGCCGCCTGGGTTTTGGCCCCATGCCCAGGCAACGGACTCATTCGCTACCGCCAGCGAGATCACACGCCGCCACCGGCGACGGATCCGCCGCCTGGGTTCAGGTCTCATACCCAGGCAACGGATTCATTCGCTGCCGCCAGCGAAATCACACGCCGCCACCGGCGACGGATTTATCCGCTGCCCCGCTCACCGGCGACGGATAAATCCGCCGCCTGGGTTCGGGCCTCATACCCAGGCAGCGCATTCCATGCGCTGCCTCCGGTAACCGAACCTTAATCATACTGTAACCTTCTTCCCGTACCGCTCCGGTATAATGTCGCCAAAAATTCGGCTTCACCATCGAGAGGAGGAGGCAAATGAAGAGCAAACTGTTGCCAGCCCTGGCTCTGGCTATGGGCTTCCTGGCCCTGTCCCTGCTGGGAGCGCGTTCAGTCGCGGCCCAGCAGCCTTACCCCGTCACCGGCTACGACCAGACCCCCACGCAGCCCCTGACCAATCCCAACCCGGCGTCGTTCCAGCCGCGCTACATCAGCGGTTTCGGTCAGGACGACGCCTTTACCGTTTTCTTCGAGGACCGGGATGCCGGCGGGCAAATCTCGTTCAACAAGACGACCTCCGGGCCGCTGGGATTCTCGTCCACCAGCACCGCGACCAACATCGCCGACACCCACTTCCTCGTCAAGGACTGGCCGGTCGTCATCAGCGGCACGACCTACGCCTACCGCGCCTGGGCCTCGGTGGGCAACAACCCCCAACACCACTTCTACGTCTCCGACGACTTGGTCAACTGGACGACGGTCTCCACCTTCACCATCGCCAACAGCAGCCGCTTCACGACCGCCAGAGGCACCGTCTACTACGGCTTCCACGACGTGATCCTGCTCAACGGCACTTACTACGCCTTCGCGGAATCGAACGCCGGCCAGACGATGATCGTCAGCAGCACGACCGGCACCGACGATTGGCTCGCCTTCGACAGCATCGGAGGCACCCTGGCCTCCGACGGGCCGCTCCAACTGCCCGAATCGGGGACCCCCAGCGGGAGTTTCGTCCCCCTGGCGCAAGACCGGGGGTACGGCAAAATCTACGTCCGGGGCAACGACTCTGGCTTCTACCTGGCGATCAACACGGCGGCCAAACCGAGCCTCCCTCCGGCGGAGTTGGAGGCCGCCTTCATCTCCCCCGACAACTGGACGTGGAACAACGGCGCCACCGGAATGATCACTCAGACGACCCCGATCATCAGCGCGACGGCGGAACATGACCTCCGCGAGTGCTGGCTGGTGCCGCAGTCGAACCCCGACGCCGACTGGACGATCATCTACGACGCCGATTTCGGCTCCGCCGACGGCGGCAAGGCCCTGGGATACCTGCTCGTCGCCCCATCCCGTCCGGTGGATCACTTCACCTTCGCGCCGGTCGGGACGCAGATCGAAGGCCGCCCGTTCACCATCACCATCACGGCCAGGGACGCCTACGGCCACCGCGTCCCCTACACCCGCCCGGTCGCCCTGAGCGACAGCACCGGCACCATCAGCCCCACCGTGAGCGGCAACTTCGTCGGCGGCCTGCTCACCCAGACGG
>JALWUZ010000454.1 GCA_027079895.1 Anaerolineae bacterium | reverse complement strand
CCTTCGACATTCGGGAGGGGGAGATTCTGGGGCTGGCGGGGGTGGCCGGGAACGGTCAGCGGGAGTTGGCGCAGCCCATCTGCGGCATGCGGCCGGCGACCGGCGGGCGTGTCCTGGTGCGGGGCGCGGACATGACCAACGCTTCCCCGGCCCGCCTGATCTCCCAGGGAGTGGCCTACGTCCCCGAAGACCGGCACGGCGTCGCCAGCGTCCCCAATCTGAGCGTGGCGGAGAACCTGATTCTGCGCAACTACCGTGAGCCGCCCATCGGCAAGGGCTGGGCCATTGACCGGGCCGCGGTGCGTCGGCGGGCCGAGCGGCTGGTCAAGGAGTTCGACGTGCAGACGCCGAGCATAGATACCCAGTCCCGCCTGCTTTCGGGGGGCAATCTACAGAAGTTGATCCTGGCACGGGAGTTCTCCGGCCATCCGCGCGTCATCGTCGCCGTCCATCCGACGCGCGGACTGGACATCGGGGCGACGGAGGCGGTGCATCAGATTTTGCTGGACCAGCGGGCGGCCGGGGCCGGCATTCTGCTCATCTCCGAGGATTTGGACGAGATTATGTCGCTCTCAGACCGCATCGCCGTCATCTACGAGGGGCGAATTATGGACATCGTGGACGCAGACCAGGCCGAAATCGGCACGCTGGGGCTGCTGATGGCGGGCACGCAGGCGTGACACGGGAGGTCGCAATGGGATGGCGCATCAAAGTCGAACGTCGTCTTGAACAACCGCAGTGGTTGAGGATCCTTTCGCCGTTCATCCTGGTGGCGATGGCGTTGGTGATCGGCGGGTTGCTGCTGTGGGCGGCGGGGGTCAATCCCTTCGTCGCCTTCTCCCGCATCTACCGCGCCGCTTTCGGTACCCCGGCCCAGTGGTTCCGGGGGGAGTTGTACCCGCTGTCGGATACGACGGTCAAGGCCACGCCGTTGATCCTGGCCGGGCTGGGGGTGGCGCTGGCGTTCCGCATGCGGCTGTGGAACATCGGCGCGGAGGGGCAGTTGTTCATCGGAGCCTGGGCGGCGACCGGCGTCGCGCTCCACCTGCTCTCCCCGGAGACTCCGCGCTGGCTGATGTTGTCGGCGATGATGGTCGCCGGCTTCCTCGGCGGAGCTGCCTGGGCCGCCATCCCCGGCGCGTTGCGGGCCTGGCTGGGGGTGAACGAAATCATCACTTCCTTGATGCTGAACTACGTGGCGGTGTACTTCAACAACTACTTCATATACGGCCCCTGGGCCCTGCGCGGGTTCGGCCTCTCGCCCCGCTTCCCGCCCAATGCCTGGCTGCCGCGCCTGCTGGATTACGCCGACGCGGTGCCGCTCTTCCGGGGCCTGACCGCTCACCTGGGGATCGTCTTCGGGCTGGTCGGCGCGTTCATCTTCTGGCTGATGCTTCGCAACAGCAAGTGGGGATACGAAATCCGCGTCATCGGCGATAACCCGGAGGCGGCCCGCTACGCCGGGATGAACCTGCCCCGCAACATTCTCTTGGTGATGATGCTCAGCGGCGGGATGGCCGGGCTGGCGGGGATGAGCGAACTTTCCGGCGTCGTCCACCTCTTCCAGGAGAAGTTCTCGCCGGGCTACGGCTTCACCGCCATCATCGTGGCCTGGCTGGCGAAACTGAACCCCTGGGGGGTGGTGCTCGTTTCGTATCTCTTCGGCGGGCTCCTGGTCGGCGGCGACGAGATTCAGCCGACGGGTATCGTCCAAATGCTGAACGGGGTGATCCTGTTCGTCGTCATCGGCGGGGAGTTGTTGTTGCAGTATCGGGTGCGCTTGGAGCGCGTCGCTCACAGGGAGACAACGGAGGCGGTGTGATATGGTAGCCAATTACATCTCGTTCATCACTACGATTCTGGCCGCCGGGATCGCTTCGGGGACGGCGGTCCTCTTCGCCACCATCGGCGAGATTTTTGCGGAACGAGCCGGTGTGCTCAACTTGGGGGTCGAGGGGATGATGCTGATGGGCGCAGTGACCGCCTTCCGCGTCTCCTACGTCACCGGCAACCCCTGGCTGGGGCTGTTGGTGGGGATTCTCGTCGGCGGGCTGTTGAGTCTGCTGCACGCCTTCGTCGCCATCACTCTGCGGGGCGACCAGGTGGTCAGCGGCCTGGCGCTGACCTTCGTCGGCGCGGGGCTCAGTTCCGTCATCGGCTGGTCGCTGGTGGACGTGCGGGACGCCCCCCGTCTCCCCGCTTTCGACATCCCGCTCCTGGGGCAGATCCCCATCCTGGGCGAGATTCTGTTCCGGCACAACGTCGTCGTCTACCTGGGATACCTGCTGATTCCGCTGGCCTGGTTCCTCATCAACCGCACCCGTCCGGGGCTGCACCTGCGGGCGGTCGGCGAGTACCCCGCCGCCGCCGACGCCCTGGGGATCAACGTCTTCCGGCTGCGCTACCTGTACGTCTTCATCGGCGGGCTGCTGGCGGGGCTGGCCGGGGCCAGTCTGAGCCTGGCGATTACGCCGCTGTGGATTGACGGCCTGACCGCCGGGCAGGGCTGGATCGCCGTCGGGCTGGTGATTTTCGCCCAGTGGGACCCGCTGCGGGCGGCCTTCGGCTCGTATCTCTTCGGCGCGATTCGGCGGCTGCCGCTCGACCTGCAAGGTGCGCCGCCGCTGCCCGGCGATTTCCACCTGGTGTTGCAGAATCCGCTGCTCAACTACTTCACCAACATGCTGCCCTACCTGTTTACCATCTTCGTGCTGGTGGTAGCCTCGCGGGAGGCGATGCGCAAGCGGCTGGGCGCACCGGCGGCCCTGGGCGTGCCCTACGTGCGCGGGGAGCGGGGGGCGTAGGTGGCAATCGAGCAAATTCCGGCTGGCTGGGGTGAAGGGCGAGTGCGTCGAGTGCTAGCCCGTTACCTGGCGCAAAGTTGAGGATAACACTATGAATCCAGAACGCTTTCGTAACAGCCCTGCCGGACACCTGATCAAAGTCGGGCAGGGTGAGATAGCATACTGGGCCTTTATACCTCATCCTTTGCCCCCGCATCTATCTTTGGATTGGGAGTTCGTTCGCTGCCTTTCGGATGCCGATCGCGCTCTCAGTGAATTGGCCGGGTTGGGCCGCACAATGCCCAATCCTCATTTGTTGATTGGGCCATTCCTGCGCCGTGAGGCAGCGCTATCGTCCCGCATAGAAGGCACACGTGCCGATGTAGCCGATCTGTACGCCTACGAGGTGGGGCAATTGCCCCTGCCGGGGATGAAGTCAACACCACCCGAACCCGATGTACGTGAGGTGCTGAACTACGTGCGTGCTCTGGAATACGGCCTGAAGCGACTGGAGGCCTTGCCAGTCAGTTTGCGTTTGATTCGCGAATTGCACAAACGGCTGATGACTGGCGTGCGTGGTGAGCACGCTACGCCAGGCGAGTTCCGGCGTAGCCAGAACTGGATTGGTCCACCGAACTGCACCTTGAATGAGGCTCTCTTTGTCCCACCCCCACCACACCAGATGCGGGTTGCTTTGGACGCATTCGAGAAATATTTACATACTGACACCGATTACCCACCGCTTGTGCGGCTGGCACTGGTTCATTACCAATTTGAGGCCATTCACCCCTTTGTAGACGGCAACGGTCGCATTGGGCGACTGCTGGTTTCCTTGTTGTTGGTGGAGTGGCAACTGCTGCCGCTGCCGTTGCTTTATCTGAGTGCGTACTTTTACCGTCGCCGGCAGGATTACTACGACTTGTTGATGGAAGTCAGTGAACGCGGGGCGTGGCGCGACTGGGTGATATTTTTCCTGCACGGCGTCGCTGAACAGTCTCATGATGCGATCATGCGCGCCCGGAGACTGCAAGATTTACGGGAAACCTGGCATCGGAAGTTGACCCAGGCCCGTGCCTCAGCCTTGCTCTTACGCCTTGCTGATGGTCTCTTTGCCTCGCCAATCATCACTATTCCTGAAGCCAGCCGCTTGCTGGATGTGACTTACCCCAGCGCCCGACGCAATATCGAGAAATTGGTCAAGGCCGAAATCCTGCGCCCTTTGGACAACGATTCTTACCGCAAGGCCTACCTGGCGACTGAGATTTTGGAGATTATCTCTGCCCTGGAGACCTGACTCCGGAATTATACTTTTGAGGCAAAAAGTATAATTCTCTGCGCCAGAATTATACTTATGTACACATTGCTCTGGATAAGGAGTGTTAAGTTGTTGGGTTCGAGATAGGCAGTCAACTGTTTGTGCGTAAAAAGCGGAGGGAGATATGAGGGTAGTAACCGTGCCACCAGGAGAGAAATTCTTATTCGACTTGCTCGCGAAAGCCCGCGAAGAAGAGACAATCATACAAACACAGGATGGGGAACATTTTGCATTGTGGTCGCTGGAGGATTGGGAAGCCTTCGATGTGGGGGATAGCAATGGCTTCGGAGAAGAGGTGAAGGCTACAGCGGAGAACAAAGAATTAGCAGAATATTTAGCGGCGCGCCGGAGCAAACGGAAGCACATACCACTAGCGGATGTGAAGGAAAAACTGGGGTTGAATTGAAGCAGGTCAGGGGATGAGAGCAAAGAGGTCGCACTGTCCATGAACCATCACGACCATCAACCTCCCTCCATCGGTCAACCGGTAGTGCGCGTGGACGCCCGCGCGAAAGTCACCGGCGCCCACGTCTACCCGTCCGACCACTACCCGGACGGTATGCTCCACCTGCGCGTCCTGCGGGCGGGACGCCCGCACGCCCGCATCATCGCCGTGGACACCACAGCCGCCGAGCAAGTGGCGGGCGTGGTGGGCGTCTTCACCGCCCAGGATGTTCCCGGCCTCAACCGTGTCGGCATCCTCTTCCCCGACATGCCGGTGCTGTGCGACGAGAAAGTGCGCTACGAGGGGGACGCCGTCGCCATCGTAGCGGCGGAGACGGACGCCGCCGCCCTCCGCGCCCGCGACCTGATCCG
>JALWUZ010000453.1 GCA_027079895.1 Anaerolineae bacterium | reverse complement strand
GTGCTGCTGGACCCAGACGCGCTGCTGGAGCCCGATCCTCCCGACGCATTTGTCGAGTCCCCTTTAGAGCCTGATCCGCTCGATCCGCGCATCGCTAGCCTGCCCGCCCAGGCCCAGCGGCGCTTCTCCCAGAGCGATCAGACCGTAGAGGCGTGGCTGGAAGAGGCGCGGGTCCGGGCCGGGGTGGTGACCGTGGAGCTCCACGGCGGGGCGGCTTTTGGTGACATCGTGCGGCGCTACGACACCCGCGTCGCGGTCTCTACGGCAGATGGCGGCTCGTTCAGCCAGGGCGCGGCCTATGAGTATGAGAACTTCATTCAAGGCAAGGGCGGTTTCTTGGGAGCGGCTGTGGCCTACGCCCCGCTCTGGTGGCTGGAGCTGGGGCTGTACGGTGGCGCGATGATCGTCAGCAAAGAGCTGACTGCCGGCTGGGAGCAGATCGAGGCGGGGGTGCTGGTCGATGAGGACTCGGTCACCTACAAGCCCACCGGCGCCCTGATGGCTGTCTTGGAGCCGCGGCTGCGGACCTACCTCGTCGCCACAGGGCCGATCAAGCCCTATGCCCTGGGCGGCGTGCACACGCGCTTCTTCGATGGGTATGCGGTGCCGGACATCACCGGAAAAGTGGACTATCCCGATCGGCCCGGTGGCCTCGGCTTCGGCGTGACCGTCGGTGGTGGCCTCGCTCTGGACACCCCTGGCCGGCTGCTGGTGTTTGTCGAGGTGCCCTGGACGTGGCTGCTTACACCTGCACCCTATCTGCGAGAAGGGGAGGGGCTGACCATCACTCCAGAGCAGGCGACAGGCAGCCAGCAGATGCTCAACCTCCGAGGAGGAGTGGGGCTGAAGCTGTAGGCCGCTGCTCGCGCATGAGCAGTGCGCTCTCTTTTCGGCACCAGTCACACACCCGGACAGTGTCCGGCTGCGTGACCGGTGCGCTTTTTCCCGATTTTCAGGGTGGCACAGAAAATCGGACTGTCCTTGAACGTCTCACATAGAGGGGGAACGTCTCACATAGAGGGGAAGTGTCCATAAATTCGACGCGCTCTGACTGGTGCCCTCTTTTCGATTCTCGGCATCAGTCTGAGCGCATCGAATTCACGGACAGTTTCCCTCCAGGGATGACGCGCTGTGACAGGTGTCAAGTTGTAGGCTCTGGTGCCGATGCCTGTGGGCTCCTTGATCCTGTCGCTGAATGGGTGCTAAGAGGTTGACTCATGCGCGACAGCAGCGCGATTGTCCAATCCACGGATGGGCCGGATGGCGAGCAAGAAGAAAGGCAAGAGCGGCAGCGACAAATTTGGCTTTGGGG
>JALWUZ010000452.1 GCA_027079895.1 Anaerolineae bacterium | reverse complement strand
GTGCTGGAGCGAGCCGTGCATTATTGGATCGAGAGCCAGCCCCCCGAAGTGCAGGTCGTGGATTGGCACGTCGAGGTGTAGTGAGCAGTGGGGATCTGGTCTCTTGTCCCGCTGTGACCACTGCTCCCATCATCGGAAGCCTCGCCGGCGCGCGGTGTGCGACCACACGCTGTCTTCCTACCGCTCTCGCTGGGGCGCGGGCGGATGGCGCTCGTTTATTCGATTTCGACCTCGGCTCCTATCTGGCGGAACGTCTCCCGTACCTTGTCCTCGATTTCCGCTTCGGATATTTCCCCTTCGCCCAACCGAACGGTGATCTCTATCCGCCGGAAACGCTGCTGGAGCAAGTTGAACAGGCCCAGCAGGCTGGATACCTGGCCAAAGGGCAACCTGAACTTCATGCTCATCGTTCGTCGCACCGGTTGGCGGAATCCAGACACGGAAGCGGGGGCGTCGAGGCTCATTGCGGCGGGGACTTCGGCAACACCCATCGGCGCGGTGTCGGGTTGGGTTGAGTATACGGGCGGCCCGGTTCGAGTGGCGCGTTGCCGCTCGCATAAATCGGCGCGGATTAGCACCTCGCGCCCTTGTAGGCTGACCGGCGGCTTTTCCCTGAAGTAGATGCATTTAGGCCGCCCATCTTCGTCCACCTCCCCCAGGCCGAATAGCCCCTGGCGCACTCCCAGAGCGATACAGTCCTCCCACACTCGCCGGTTGATGGCCAGCACCTCCCCCGGTGTGCGCGAACCGCTCGTGGCCAGTTGGCGCGTCTCCACGTAGTCCCGGTCGGAAAGATACCGTTCCTTGACGACCAGTGGAGCCAGTCTGGCCACCAGACGGCTCTGGCTGCGCAGCCGCTCATAAACCATCTCGTTCAGATTGCGCACCGTGCCGTAGGTGGGAGTGCCCATATCCATCACCTGCACGCCCTGACGGTCGGGTAGGTAGAGCAGGCGATAGAGGTTTCCAATCTGCTCCTGCAGATCTTTGCCGGTCTGTTGGGCGTTGTGTTTCAACTCCTTGCGCTGTTCGGGGGTTAGGGAGAGGGTTTTGGATTCCAGCAAGGCTGAAAGTGCCAGATGGCGGCGCAGCAGTTTCTCGAAAGGAGGGCGCTCCGTTTCCTGGGGGACCAGAAAGAAGAGTGTGTTGCGGTGAACGCGCGGCGTCTGTCCCTTGCGGGCGATGAATGATTTCATACGCTGCTCGTCGGCCCTGGGTAGGATGAGCAGTTTGGGCACGTCGTCGTCTGGTATGTCCGCGCTCCGCTCCGGCCAGAGGAACGTTTTGAGGGGCTGCCCGCCGATACGCTGACGCAG
>JALWUZ010000451.1:3296-4936 GCA_027079895.1 Anaerolineae bacterium | reverse complement strand
CGACTCCGCCACCACCGCCGCCGGCCCCGTCGGTTGCAGCGGAGGAACCCCTGGTCGAACCGCCGCCCGCCCCACCGGTGGAGGAGGCTCCGTCGGCGGCTCCACCGTCGCCGGCTCCGTCGGTCGCAGCGGAGGAGCCTCCGGTCGAACCCCCGCCCGCCCCACCAGTGGAGGAGGCTCCGTCGGTGGCAGCGGAGGAGGCCCCACCGCCGGCAACCGCCGCCGGGCCGACCCTCGGCGAACGGCTGCGGGAGACTTTCTCGCGCCCCCGCGAGCGGGTCGGTTGCGGCTGGCTGTACGGCCTGGGCGTCCTGCTGATCATCATCGCCCTGCTGCTCCCCCCGGTCTCCCTCCTGCAACGGGTCGGGCTGGTGGGGTATACCACCGTGAGCGCGGCCGAGAACACCGTCTCTCACCCCGACGGCCTGACGCTCTCCGTAGACCCGGACACTTTCGACGGTAAGTTGCGCGTGCGCCTGGACTCCATCCCCCGCCTGAACTTCCTGGAGGGCTCCGAGGGGAAGGATTGGCGCGAGGCGGTCGAGGCCCTGCCGTCCAATCTGGTGGTGAAGAGCCCGCTCTACCTGGTGCGGACGCGCAAGCAGCCGGAGGAGCCGGTGACGATTGACATCGTCATCCCCAACGACTCCGAACCCTGGGAGACGCTCGACCTCTACACCTGGACCGGGACGGAGTGGAAATGGGTAGGCGGCGAGTTGCATACCGAGGTGGCCGAGCACGAGTTCCTGCGGCTGACCACCACGGAGATACCGGAGAATCTGGTGGTGGTGCAGGCGGGGGAGGTGACGCCCGTCGTGGCTGCCACCCTGTCGCCGGGGGAGGCGGTGGACGACCCGACGCTGTACGGCGAGGTGCATCAGTTGGGGCTGCTCCTGGGCACCGACGGCGGTTTCGTCGGCGAGGACAGTCTGCCTCCGGCGCAGCCGGGCGGGCCGGCCGTGTTCCCGACGGTGCGCAACTGGGCCCCTGACGCGACCGTCAACCACGGCCTGCTGGCGGACGTGCTGAACATCCCCGCCATCCAGGAAGCCCACATCGCCAACATCATCCGGCTCTGCACCGAAAAGGGGTTCGCCGGCGTCGCCCTGGACTACCGGGGGGTGAAGCCGGAGGAGCGGGAAGCGTATGCCGATTTCGTCGCCAAACTGGCCGCCGCTTTGCACGCCCAAGACCTGCGCCTGACGGTCGCCGTGGAGCCCCCCGTGCCGACCGACGGCGGCTGGGACGAGGGCGGGTACGACCTGGCCCGTATCGGGGCGATCGCCGACGCCGTCGAACTGCCGCTTCCGGCCGACCCGGCAGCCTACGCCGAAGGGGGAGCGGTTCAGCATCTGCTCGACTGGGTGACGGCGCGGGTGAACCGGTACAAACTGCGGGTGCTGCTCTCCTCGCTGAGCGCGGAGCAGACCGGAACGGAGGTGGAGTACATCTCGCTGGAGGAGGCCCTCCAGCCCTTTGGGAAAGCGGTCGCCCTCAACGTCAACGCTGGTGAGCCGGTCGAGCCCGGCACCGAAATCGAGTTCGGGCTCTTCGGGCAGGTGCGGAGCGTCTCGCCGCTGGATTCCGCCGGCACTTACCGCATCGAGTACGGCGCCGGCGACGAGAATCACACCGTCTGG
>JALWUZ010000451.1:0-3286 GCA_027079895.1 Anaerolineae bacterium | reverse complement strand
GTCTGGCCCGGCACCCCCGACAGTCTGGCAGCGCGGCTGCGCTGGGTAGAGCGGTATCACCTGGGCGGCGCGGTCGTCGCCGACCTGTTCTCCCCCGGCAACGCCGCGGGCGTCGCGGACGTGGTGCGGAACTTCCTGGCGGGACAGACCGGCTCCTCGTCGGCCCAAGACCTGACGGTCGCCTGGACCGTCACCGGAGAGAGCGGAGTGATGGGCCCCACGACCTCCCCGCTCACCGAGCCGGGGTACACCTGGAAGGCGATGGTGCCGGAGGGGAGTTATGTCGTCAACGCCTCCATCGCCGGGTTCGACCACGGCTCCGTCCCGATTCTCGTCGGCCAGCCGGAGCCGGTCGTCACGACGACGGCGGAAGTCACCGCCACCACGGAGCCCACTCGCTCCACGTCATCTGTCGAGATACCGGCGGTCATCACTCCAACGGAGGAGAGCGGGGTCGAGGTGGTCGGCGACGGAGTAGTCGCCGCCTGTCTCGATTCCGCCTACGTCGCCGATGTCACCGTCCCCGACAACACCCAGTTCGACAACGGGGAGGAGTTCGACAAGACCTGGAAGATGCGCAACACCGGCACCTGCGCCTGGCCGGACGACACGGTGTTGGCCTTTTCCAGCGGGGACCAGATGGACGCGCCGGACAGCGTGGAGGTGGGCCCGTTGGCCCCCGGCGCGGAGGTGGACATCACCGTCCACATGAAAGCCCCCGCCGACCCCGGCCGCTACACCGGGCTCTGGCAACTGAAAACCAGCGACGGCTTCTTCGGCGGCAAGGTGTCGGTGGTCATCCAGGCCGGGGAGGTGGCGGAGACTCCCATCGCCCCGATCTCCAACCCCGGCTCGTTTGAACTCGGCGGGCACATCCGGGACGGCAATTTCCCCTACGCCGACCTGATGCACTATGCCGGGATGACCTGGGCGAAGGTGCAGGTGCGCTACAACAGCGACGCCGCCGGGATCATCGCCGCCGCTCACGGGCGCGGGTTCAAGATTCAACTCAGCGCGTTGGGCACGCCGGGGATGGTCACGCAACCCGGTTTCGAGCAGGACTTCGCCAACTGGGTGGCTACCCTGGCCGCCGAGGGCGCGGACGCCATCGAGGTGTGGAACGAGCCGAACATAGACCGGGAGTGGCAGGCCGGGTACATCAGCCCGCAGGCGTACACCAATTTGCTCTGCGCGGCCTACAACGCCATCAAGTCGCAGAACGCTGGGACGGCGGTCATCAGCGCGGCTCCGGCCCCGACCGGCTACTTCGGCGGGTGCAGCCCCAACGGGTGCGACGACGCTCCCTGGATGGCCGGACTGCGCGACGCCGGGGCGGCCAACTGCATGGACTACATCGGAGCGCACCACAACTCCGGCGCGACGTCCCCCTCGGCCCGCACCGGACACCCCGGCGACGACGGCAATCACCATCACTCCTGGTACTTCCTGCCGCAGACGGAGTTGTACTACAACACATTCGGCGGGGCGCGGCAGTTGTTCTACACCGAGATGGGGTACGCCTCGCAGGAGGGAGTGCCGCCCTTCTCCGACCAGTTCGCCTGGGCGCGGGGAACCAACAACGCTCAGCAGGCGGCCTGGCTGGCGGAGGCGGTGCAGTTGAGTATCAACACCGGGATGGTGCGCTGCATCATCGTCTGGAACATAGACTTCGTGCGGTACGGTTACGACCCCCAGGACGGCTACGCCATCGTCCGGCCCGGCGGCAGTTGCCCGGCCTGCGACGCCTTGCACAACGTCCTCGGCACCCGCTGACGAGACCCGGCCGATGACGGAGCGGAGGTACCCCCCGATCTTCCAGTCCGTCCCGGCGGACGAGTTCACCGACCGGGAGGAGATCATCTCTCTGTTGGTGAAGCGGGCGCGGAACACCCCGCGCGATATGACGTTGAGTACCTCCGTCATCGGACGGCGGCGGCTGGGGAAAACCGCCGTGATGGAGCAGGTCTACAACCGCCTCTTCTGGGAACAGGACGAGGTGGTGCCGATCTACTTCAACTTCGAGGCCAAGCCCACCGACTCCACCCGCTTCGCCTGGGCCTACTTCTCGAACTTCGTCAGGCAGTACGTCGCTTTTCGTCTCAGGGATGCCGGCTTGCTACGCGCCGACAACCGCAACATCCACGAGATAGTCGCCCTGACCGACCGCCTGCCGGATGACCCCATCTCCCGCCTGGCTCCTTCCGTCCTGCACCGCCTGCTCTCCCCGGACGCGCAAGAGTTCGAGAAGTTGGAAGCGGTCATCTACCTCCCCCGGCAGGTGATGGAGTACAACCGCGCTCACTGGGGGCCGGAAGTCCCCCTCTTCGTGATGCTGGACGAGTTCCAGGAGACTTTGCGGATTCACTTCCCCGACGGCGAACCGGCGGACGTGGTCGGCCTGTACCAATGGGCGGTGGAGGGGCGGCAGTGTCCGCATTTCGTCACCGGGTCGGCGATTCGGCTCATCAATCAGGAGGTGCTGGGGACAGGGGCGTTGTTCGGGCGTTTCCGCTACCTGGAGTTCCCGCCCCTGGAACAGGTCTACGCGCAGGAGTTGGTGGATAAACTGGCCCACAAGTACGGGGTCGCCATCCCGGAGGAGATTGGGGGGTACATCGCCAGCCGCTGCGGGGGCAACCCGTTCTACATCCGGTGCGTAGTGATGCAGGCACTGGAGCAGGGCTTGGAGGAAGTGGGGAGCGAGAAGGCGGTTGACAACCTGATTGCCCACGAGATCGCGCACGGGCAGATTTGGCGGGACTGGGGAAGTCAACTGGTGCGGTACTTCGAGGAGATCAACAACTACACGATAGCGAAGCGGGTGCTGTTCCACGCGGCGCGGTACGAGGGGCGAATCGAGCCGGAGGAGGTGGCGGCAGCGGTCGGGCGTCCGGTGGAGGAGGTGGTGAAGGTGATGCAGCAACTCTCCTTCGCCGAGATGCTGGACGCGAAAGGGGGGCCGATCTTCTTCAACCTGAAGGATCCGATTCTGCGGGACTACATCCGGGCGCAGTACTGGGAGGAGATCGAGGGGGAGACGGTGTCGGCGGTGCTGGACCGACTGCTGGGGGAGTACCGGCGGCTGAAGCGCAAGTACGCCGACCTGGTGGGCACGTTGGTGGAGGCGCGGATCGAGGTGTTGATGCACCGTTTCGACGTGCGGAAGGTGGCGGGGCGGCTGTTCCACGTGGAGGGGGAAGTGGAGTTGCCGAAGTTCGAGTTCGTGTTCGACACGGTGGTCAAGCCGCCGGGGAGTCGGGGTTATCAGATAGACTTGCAGGGGCGG
>JALWUZ010000450.1 GCA_027079895.1 Anaerolineae bacterium | reverse complement strand
CTCCACGCCTCCGCCGACGGCCACACCGCTCCCCTCCGGCGACATCCTCGGCTACCACATCGTCCAGTCCGGGGAGACGCTCTACTGCATCGGGCGGGCCTACGGGGTTGACCCGTATGCCATCGCCACCGTCAACGGCATCCTCAACCCCAACATCATCTACGCCGGTATGCGGCTGGCGATCCCCAACGCGCCCGCTCCGCTCCCCGCCGGGCCGGTCTGCCCGGCCCAATTCGACCCCGGCCGCACCTGCCAGGCCTACCACACCGTCGCCACCGGTGAGAACCTCTACCGCATCGCCCTGCGGTACGGCGTCAGCATGTGGGCCATCGCCGAGGCGAACAACATCCTCAACCTGAACTACATCCGGGCCGGGGACGTGCTCTGCATCCCCTAGCGGCACGGTCGGCAACAGACCTGACGGGACGGCCCCGTCAGGTCTGTTTTTATTTGCGTCCTCCCCACTGTGTGTTACAATCGCGCCTATGCGGAACGATGTTCGTAGAACGGGGGGGTTGCTGCTCCTGATGGGCGTGCTCGCCGTCGGCGTGGCCCTGTGGCCGGTCTCCGGCGGACGAGCCGCGTTCCAGGCCGCCGACCCGGTGCGGGACTGGCAGCAGGCCGTCGCCCAGGCCCGGCTCGACGAGGGGCTGGCCCCCTACGCCCTCTCCCGCCTGTTGCGAGCGGCGGCCCAGCGGCACGCCGATGACCTGGCCGCCCACCACCTCACCTCCCACACCGGCTCCGACGGCTCCACGCCGGAGAAGCGCATCGCCGACGCTGGCTACCTGGCCTGGGTGCTGGACGATTCCGGCCCGACGGTGGGGGAGGTGCTGTGGATTGGACAGGGGGGCGTCGCCGACGCGCTGGCCTTTTTCCTGGATAACGAGACCGGACGCGCCCAGGTGCTCAACCCCATCTACCGCGAGATGGGGGTCGGCTGGGCCACCGCCGACGGGCTGACCTACTACGTCCTCACCTTCGGCGCCCGCCCCAACGTCCTGCCGGTCTTCATCAACGACGACGACATCAGCACCGACGACCCCCAGGTCGCCCTCACCCTGACCAACGAGGAGGCCCGCCCGGAGGGGGAGGGGACGATTTTCATGGGCCGGGCGATCGAGGTGCGCGTCAGCAACGAGCCCGACTTCTCCGCCGGCACGTGGCAGTCCTGGGAGCCGCTCATCCCCTGGGAGATACCGGCCACGCCCGGCGAGCACACCGTCTACGTGCAGTACCGGGACGGGGCCGGGCGCACCGCTGCCGCCGCCGACTCGATCATCTTCGGCGAGGGGACGATCGTCCCCCCCACCATCCCCC
>JALWUZ010000449.1 GCA_027079895.1 Anaerolineae bacterium | reverse complement strand
GCATTGACCTGATGCTGTGGACCGGCTTCGGGCTGCTTTCGATGGGGATGTGCTGCGTCGGCGGGATGCTGGTGCTCATCGGGGTGGTCGCCGCGGTGGTCATGCGCCGTCGCCCACGGCGGGAGGGGCCGTTGCCGCCTCCGCCTCCGCCGCCTGCTCCCCCGCGTCCCTACTCGCCGCCGCCTCCGCCCGCTCCACCGCGCCCGCCGCGGCAGCGGTCGGCTCCGCCTCCGCCGCCGGAACAGTCCGCGCCCCGCTACTGCCCCTACTGCGGCCAACCGCTGCGCCCCGGCGCGAAGTTCTGCCCGTCGTGCGGGGGGCGCGTGTCCTGAAGGAGGGGATGAGCACGATGAGACCGATCGTCATCGGAGTGGCCGGAGGGACCGGCTCCGGCAAAACGACGGTAGCCCGACAGATTCTCGACCGGGTGGGGGCGGAGCACATCGCCTACATCCCCCACGACGCCTACTACCGCGACCTGAGCCATCTCCCGCTGGAGGAACGGGTGCGGGTCAACTTCGACCACCCGGACTCCCTGGAGACGGAGTTGCTCATCGAGCACTTGAAGGCCCTGCGGAGCGGCCGGCCGGTCGAGATTCCGATCTACGACTTCACCACCCACACCCGCACCACCCGGACGCGCCACGTCGAACCGGCCTCGGTGGTGCTGGTGGAGGGGATTCTGGTGTTCGCCGAGCCTCGCCTGCGGGAGATGTTCGACGTCAAGTTGTACGTGGACACCGACGCCGACGTGCGTTTCATCCGTCGGCTGCGGCGGGACATCGAGGAGCGGGGGCGGAGCGTCGAATCGGTCTGCGAGCAGTACCTGGCGACGGTGCGCCCGATGCACCTGGAGTTCGTCGAACCGAGCAAGCGGTACGCCGATGTCATCATCCCAGAGGGCGGGTTCAACGAGGTCGCCATCGAGATGGTCGCCGCGCGAATCCGCGGGATGTTGGATGACAAGGGAGTGTGAAATGTGTGGGATTGTCGGTTACGTGGGGCCGCGCGACGCGACCCCGATCATCCTCGAAGGGCTGAAACGGCTCGAATATCGCGGTTACGATTCCGCCGGGCTGGCGGTGGTGCAGGCCGATGGGACGATCGGCGTGCGGCGGGAGGTGGGGAAGTTGTCCGGGCTGGTGGAGATGGTCGCCGCCGACCCCATCAGCGGGCACGTCGGCATCGGGCACACCCGCTGGGCGACGCACGGAGAGCCCAGCCGCCGCAACGCCCATCCCCACGTCGGCGCGACGGGGGAGGTGGCCGTCGTCCACAACGGCATCATCGAGAACTTCCTCCCGCTGCGGCAGGAGTTGGAG
>JALWUZ010000448.1 GCA_027079895.1 Anaerolineae bacterium | reverse complement strand
TCAGCACTCTCTGCATGGCGATTGGTACTCGAATTGGGACGGGCTGGAGCCCGATCCTAGCCGGCGGAAGGAGTCTCCGCCGGATTGACATGAACGGCAACCTCTACGACACCCTCCTCGGCCTGTGTGACTGCTCTCTCCACCTCATGCGCGATTGCATGGCCCTTACGAACCTCCAGGTCCCCGTCCACGCTGATCTCCATGTCGACCCGTACCTGGCTTCCAAGGGGGTGAATGTCGACCTTCTGCACGCCTTCGACGCCGTCTATGCGGCCGGCGATGGTGTGAATGCGCGCGCGCATCTGGGGATCGGGGGCTCGGTCCATGAGCACGTCCAGGCCGTGCTTGACGCTTTCCCAGCCGAGGAAACCGATCATCGCTCCGATCACGCCCGTACCTAGCGGCTCGACCCAACCGAGCCCCAGCATCGACGCCGTCACGGCCACCAAGACGAGGATGCTGGTCAGGGCATCGGAACGATTGTCGCGTGCCAAGGCCAAGAGCGACTGGCTGGCGAGATGGAGTCCCACGCGGCGAGTCACGCGATAGAGCCACTCATTGGCAGCCAGCGAGATGGCCGCAGCACTGAGAGCCACCGCGCCGATCGAACGGCTGTAGACCGGGGCGGTGATACTGAAGCTGTCCCAGAGCACGCCCACCCCCGCCACGATCAGGACCAGGCCCACGAACAGGCCGGCGGCGGCTTCGGCCTTGCCATGGCCGTAGTGGTGATCTTCGTCCGGGGGTTGGGAGGCCCAACGAAAGGAGAGCCAGGCCACTCCACCGGCGGCGACATCCGCCAGGCTGTGTGCACCGTCCGCCACCAGGGCGGGGGAGCCGGCCAACACCCCTCCGGCCAGCTTCATGACCGCCAGGAAACTGTTGACCACCAGGCTCAGCCTGTGGGCCCGTTCCCCCTCACTGCGCGATTCCATCGTCACTAGTTCACCAGTTTCCGCCGAGGTCGGCCGACAGTCTAAGAGGTACGTCCCACAGCCCCGCCATGGGTTCGATTCCTCTCCTCGGACCCCCCGCTGACCAAAGTTCGGCAGGGTAGCGGGAGGTGCCCTAAGCTGACACCCCTCTCCAAGACGGTGGTCCCCATGAAGCGCATCCTGACCCTCTTGCCCCTCTGCGCGGCCCTCTTGGGCCCCGCGCTCCTCAATCCCCAGGACCCCGGGCCCGCCGACTCGGGCGGCGAGTTGCGTAGGGACATCTTTGGCAGGATCGTCACCAAGAAGGCCGCCGAGGATGACTCCGGGCTCGACGGCATGTGGCAACTGCTCGGAATGGAGCTCGAGGGTTATCCCCCCGAGGGCCTGAACC
>JALWUZ010000447.1 GCA_027079895.1 Anaerolineae bacterium | reverse complement strand
GAAGGGCAAGCGAGTTACGTTCAACATAGACGACGTGCGGGTTCCCTACGGACGGCACACGCTACGCTACCCGGAGCACCCCCAGGCCGAAAGCAGTCAGTACGGCAAGGGCGACGGACGCGACAAGCGTATCTGGCGGCCGCATCCCAGAGGGGCCAAGCCGCGCGATGTCATCGAAGTCCCCACTACCTGCAACGGCATGCACGAAAAGACCCCCCATCCCACTCAGAAGCCGGAGGAACTGTTGCGCAAGATCGTGTTGGCCTCTTCCAACGTCGGGGACCTGGTTGTGGACCCGTTTCTGGGCTCCGGTACCACAGCGGTGGTCGCCGAGCAACTGGGGCGTCGCTGGCTGGGGTGCGACATATCGGCGGAGTATTGCACATGGGCGGTACAGCGCATCGAGTTGGTCAGGGATTGGTCAGTGGAGAGATGGATCCAGTACGACCAGGAGAACGCCCGCCGGAGGATGTCCATCCGGTGAGCGAGATTACGCTGGCCGACCTGCAAGCGAGCGTGCGCGACCGGAACGCTTTCGGCACTTTGGAGGATTACCTCGCCATCGGTGAGGCCTTCCTGCACTTCGTCGAACGCACGTCACCGACGCGGATTGTCTCTCCGTCACAACCGCATTACATCTTCTTTCAGTACGGAGAATCCTATGGACACCGAATCACCCGCCCGCTGAACAGCCGTATGTTCATCGAGTCGGCGGAGAGGTTCAGAGCAGCCTGGGAACGGTGGATGAACTTCTTGAGCGATCTCAGGAAACACCAGGAAGCCGCCGCGGAGATCGCTGGTGTCCGCCGCTATCTATCCACCAACGAAGTCAACAAAGTTATCTACACCGTGCAGCAGGCCATCGGGAGCATAGGGGATTCTTTCGACATTCCCAATCAATCGCGCAAACGGGTTGGCCAACTGTTCGAGCAACTGGTGAGGCTCACCCTGCGGGAGGTCGGGTTGGAGTGTGAGAGTCGCCGCATCCGCGTGCCGGTGCCCGGCCGCGCCGGGTATGGGATGGTGTACGATTTGGACCTGGTGTGCTGTCGTGGCAAAGCCATCGTGGCTTCTGAAACCGATTGGATTCACCGCAACGAAGTGGTGGGGTCGGTCAAGACCACAAGCAAGGATCGCCTGGACAAAGTGTTTCTCGACAAATATCTCCTGACGCGGTTTCTGGGCCGTGAGATACCGGTCGTCGCAATCTTCCTGCACGACGTCCAGCGTGCTCGGCGGGGACGGAGCATTTTCGGCGTCGCCTCCACCTTCAAGAGCAATCACTTCCTGGGTTACACCGTCGCCCTGACGAGGCTAGACGGCGTTTACTACGT
>JALWUZ010000446.1 GCA_027079895.1 Anaerolineae bacterium | reverse complement strand
AGGGGATTCGGCTGCTGACCCCGGACGCGGAGCGCAGCGTCGAGATGGCGCGGCTGCTCATCACCCGCGCCCGGGTCTATCAACAGCAGGGACAGAACGACGCCGCCCTCCAGGACGGGCTGACCAGTCTCTCCATCGTGGAGGGGACGACCAACTACCGCGAGATCGCCCAGGCCCACAATTCCCTGGGGCTCAGTTACCGCACCAGCCGCCCGGACAAAGCGATCGAGCATTTGGAGAAGGGGCTGGCGACGCTGGAACGCATCGGCGACGAGTACGAGGCCGCGCGGGTGTACGGCAATCTGGCGATTCTGTACTACCAGAAGGACTTGAACCGCTCGGAGAGTTACTTCCGCCGCACGCTGGAGACTATGCAGCGGCTCGGCGACGTGTGGGGCGAGTCCCAGGCCCTGCAAAACCTGGGCATCATCCACTACTCACGGGGGGACTACTCCCAGGCGATTGATTACTACCGTCACAGTTTGAGCATCAAGGAGCGTCTGGGGGACAGCCTGGGCATCGCCGACTGCCACATCAACCTGGGCGAGACCTACCGCGCCCTGGGGGACTCCGAACAGGCCATCGTCCACCTCGAAAAAGGGCTGACCATCGCCCACGACATCGGGGCCAGTCAGGCCGAGGTGGAGTGCAGCCGCCAGTTGGCCGAGTGCCACCTGGAGCGCGGGGAACTGCCCGCCGCGCTGGAGACTTGTAACGCGGCCCTGGCCCACGCCCGGCGCATCGGCGACCGCCGCGAGGAGGGCATCATCTACCGAGTGCTGGGGAGCATCTACCTGGAGGCCGGGCACGCCGACTTGGCCCAGGAGCATCTGAAGCACAGCGTCGCCATCCTGCGGGAACTGGGGCAGGAGTTCGACTTGGGACAGTCGTTGTACGAGTACGCCCGCGCCCTGAAGCGGTTGGGGCGGCGCGAGCCGGCCGCCGCCTCGCTGCGGGAGGCCCTGTCGCTCTTCGAGCGGCTGCAACTGGCGCAGGAGCAGGAGCGAGTCCGGGCGGCGTTGGAGGAGTTGTAGGTATGGACATTCATTCCCCTTTTCGTGACCCTCAGACAGCCCGCGCGGTCGCCGACGCCATCCGCGCCCGCTCCACCCGCCCGGTGCGGCTGATGGAGTTCTGCGGCGGGCACACCCACGCCATCCTCCGCTTCGGCATCCCAACCCTGCTGCCGGAGACGGTGGAACTGCGCTCTGGCCCCGGCTGTCCGGTCTGCGTCACCTCGGCGACCGACCTGGATCGGGCGATCGCTCTGGCGCAGGTGGAGGATGTCATCCTGACCACTTTCGGGGATATGATCCGCGTGCCGGGGAGCAGCACT
>JALWUZ010000445.1 GCA_027079895.1 Anaerolineae bacterium | reverse complement strand
GGGGACGGGAGTCGCCGCCGGCTTGGGAGCCGCCGTCGGCGTGGGCATGGCCCGCGTCGGGGGGACGGTCGGCTGAGCCTGCTCGCCTCCTGTGGCGGGAGCCGCCGTCGGAGCGGCCAGGGTCGCGTTGGCCGCCGCCGTCGCCTGGATGTCGGGCGTGCCGACTTCGGCGGATTCGGCCCCGGCGGCCGCCGTCGGCGTCACGTCGGGGGCGGCCTTGCGGTAGCAACCGGTCAGCGCGAGGCTCATGATGACCAGCAAGGCCAGCGCACTCAGGAACAGAGAGGAATGAGTTTTCATCGGTCTACCTCCTTGCGTGGTGAAAGCACGGGCACATAGTACCACAATAATCAGGGAGCGTCAAGCGAACGCTTGCGCCTTTTGGGAGTTGTGGTATAATTTCGCCGCGTTCGCGGGCGTAGTTCAGTTGGTAGAACACCTCCTTGCCAAGGAGAAGGTCACGAGTTCGAGTCTCGTCGCCCGCTCTGACCAGAGAGACAGACCAAGAGGCTCACCTCTTGGTCTTTTTTGTCCGCGATGCGCGACCGAGCCCCCGACCTATCCGAAGAATACCGCCTGCGGGACGCCGGCTACCTCCGCGTCGCCGGGGTGGACGAGGCCGGACGCGGAGCGTGGGCCGGCCCGGTCTACGCGGCGGCGGTGGTGCTCCCCCTCGACCGCCCCGACCTGGCCGCCGTCCTGTCCGCCGTCCGCGACTCCAAACAACTCACCCCGGCCCGCCGGGAAGCGTTGCTCCCCGTCATCCGGGCGGTGGCGCTGGGGGTCGGCATAGGCCGCGCTGAGGCCGCCGAGATAGACGCCCAGGGCATCGTCCCGGCCACCCGCTTGGCGATGGCCCGCGCCATCTCCCAACTGGGAGAAGCGGTGGACGCTCTCCTGATAGATTTCATACGTCTGCCGGAGGTGTCGTTACCCCAGCGGTCGCTCCCCAAGGCCGACATGCGCTGTCTGAGCGTCGCCGCCGCCAGCATCGTCGCCAAAGTGACCCGCGACCGGGTGATGGTCGCCCTGGACAGTCACTACCCCGGCTACGACTTCGCCGGCAACAAGGGATACGGCACGCGCCGCCACCGGGAGGCACTGCGTCGTCTGGGCCCCGCGCCGGTCCACCGGCGCACTTGGAGGCCGATACGGGAGATGGAAGCATGCGGGTAATCGCGGGGAAGGCAAAGGGGCATCGGCTGCGGAGCGTGCCCGGCGGGGAGACCCGGCCCATCACCGACCGGGCCAAATCCGCCCTCTTCAGCATCATCGGCAACGACATCGTCGGCAGCCGCTTCCTCGACCTGTTCGCCGGGACAGGGCAGGTGGGAATC
>JALWUZ010000444.1 GCA_027079895.1 Anaerolineae bacterium | reverse complement strand
TCAACTTCTGAGCGACTTCCTGCTCAAAGTGTTGGGAACCTATGCGGAGGCCCACGACCTGGGGGTCGTGCTCAGTGCGCCGTTTCAGATGAAGTTGCCCGACAGTGGACGCGAGCCGGACTTGTTGTTCGTCGCTACGGAGCACTTGGAGCGATTGAAGACGACTTACCTGGACGGCCCGGCGGACTTGGTGGTGGAGATCGTCTCACCGGAGAGCGTGGGCCGTGACCGAGGGGAGAAGTTCTACGAGTACGAGCAGGGCGGGGTGTCGGAGTTCTGGCTGGTGGACCCGCTCCGCCGACGGTTCGAGGCCTATCATCTCGATGAACAGGGGTTCTACCGCTCGCTTTTCGACGGGGCAGAGGGACGGTACGACTCCCAGGTGCTCACCGGCTTCTGGCTGCGGGTCGAATGGCTGTGGCAGAAGCCTTTGCCGGTCGTCGAGGATGTCCTCCTGGAAGTAGGGGGAGAAGCCTACGCCCAACGCTGGGTCGTGCGTCTACGAGAGCGGGGGTTCCTGAGTTAGCGATTTCTAGCACGCGGGCTCTGTGAGAGCGAACGTGCTCGAGGAGATTCGACACGAACACGAAGGATGGCAACGAAAAAACTTTAGCCTGTGGCGCTGGTGCCTTCATCGGTGGATGTCTGTGTGACCCGCCTCAGCCGCGTGTGAGCAGGGTGGAATGAGGCCAGAAGAAACCATCAAACAAAAGATACGGGCGCAACTCGAACAGTTGGGCAGTGAACTGAAAGAATACCGTGTGTTCCTTTTCGGCTCCCGGGTGGCAGGCCGTGCCCATGAGCGCTCCGATTTCGATGTCGGTATCTTCGGAGATAGTCCGATACCGTTGGCTACATTCTATCGCATCGAGGATCTTCTGGAGGCCATTGATACCCTCTACATCATTGACTGGGTTGACTTGAATCGCGCCGATCCCGCCTTTCGTCGTGAGGTGTTAGAGAACGCGGAGGTGCTCTATGAAGGCTGATAAATTCATCAATTTGCAGGATCGAATCACAATGAATCCGGAGGTTATGGTTGGCAAGCCGGTTATTCGGGGAACGCGGATCCCGGTAGCGCTCGTTTTGAAGATGTTAGGGCAGGGTATTACGGTCGAAGAGATTCTGCGTGAGTATTCTCGGTTGGAAAAGATAGACATTGAGGCTGCCATTGCGTATGCGGCGCGCGTGGTTGAACACGAAGATGTGTTCCCTCTACCATTGCAGAGGGAGTTGGCACCGGTATGAAGTTCCTGATAGATGAATGTACGGGCGCATCAGTAGTAGCCTGCCTGCGCGACAAAGGGCACGATGCGGTGGCTGTGGTCGAGGTAATGCCAGAAGCGAGTGATGAAGATGTTTTGCATCGCGCGGTGGCTGAAGACCGCATTGTGGTGACAAACGATAAGGACTTTAGCGAATTGGTGTACCGCAGTGGATGGGAACACCGAGGCATAGTGTTGTTGCGTTTAAGAGATGAAAGCCCAGAGAACAAGGTGCGGATAATGAAGATAGTATTGGCGCAGGTCGGCGAGCGATTGCAGAACCATTACATCGTAGCCACTGAGAGGGGGATCCGGGTACGAAAATAACGGGAAGACCGATTATGTTCAATTTGAATGGTGAAGCGCAACGCCTACCGCAGTTTGTATTTTGAACGCTCAAGAGAGTAACGCGGACGAACGTTTTAGTCTTTGGGCGAGTTAGCGATTTCTAAACATGCACAGCCGCTGGATTGAGGAGCGGGTAAGAGCCGCACAGGGAGAGAGATGGCTCAACGTTTGCCTTATGTGTGGGACTACAACATAGACGAGGCCCAGTTCCGCGCTATTCTTTCGGGAGAAGTCTCGCTAGGGCGGCTGGACCGGGATTGGGCCGCGGTACGACTGTTGGAGTATGCACCTTATCCCGACATTGTACGTTTGCTGGGATACCGGGCGTTGGTGGAAGGTTGGCCACGATGGCGGTCGCGCATTCGTTCTCGAAGCCGCCGGCGCGGGTTCGACTTCCTGGTGTCCTGGCTGCCTAAACATCATCCAGATTTGTTGTAATCGTCCCGATGGACACAGCCTTCTATTTCGAGATACTCTATCCCTTTCAAGACCGGGTTTTGAAGGTGGTGAACGAACTCGAAACCGGCTTCTACCTCAGCGGAGGGACTGCGGCCTCGCGCGGCTATCTCAACCATCGCTTCTCGGATGATCTTGACCTGTTCGTGGACGACGATGATCGCTTTACCCTGTGGGCCGGACGGGTAACGCGCTCTCTATTCACGCAGAAGCGATGGCGTGTAGAGATCTCATTGCGAGAGCAACGGTTCATGCGTGTGCTTTTATGGGAGGACGAGGTGCTGTTGAAGGTGGAGATGATCAACGACGTGCCAATGCGTGTGGGAGCAGTTCGCCAACATCCTGTGTTGGGACGTCTCGATAGCCCCGAAAACATTCTCGCCAACAAGATTACCGCCTTGCTGGATCGGGAAGAGCCAAAGGACTTGGCCGATGTTTGGGGGTTTTGTCACCTGATGAACTTGTCGCTTTCGGATGCTCTCACAGGGGCGCAAGGGAAAGCGGCGGGCGTCTTTCCACTCGATTTGGCCCGCGTTCTGCTCTCCGCAACTGTCGCTGACTGGGAGCAGATACGCTGGGTGGATGCTCCATCAGCCGATCGGTTTGTTGCCGATCTGCATGCGTTGGGGGAATCGTTGATATTGCTCCAGTAGAGCGAGCAGGCGTCACTGACGCCAGGTGAACGCCGAGCAGACGGGTTTCTACTGTTGTATTTGCGATTCGAGTACGTCGAAGGGTCAAGGGGAGTACACTCGGCGGTTCGAGGAATGCAAATATGGAGGGCTGCAATGAACAGTGATATGGCAATTGCAGAGATTATATACGAGAAGGTCAAACTGTTTCCTGAAGCCAGACAAAGAGAGGCGTTGGATTTTGTGAATTACTTGAGTTATTTGCTTGGACAACAACGCATTGCAATGACGGAAGCCCAAAAATACACATTTTCTGACATAGCGGGTAAACTAACGTGGCGGGGTGACGCTGTATCTGTACAGAGAGAGATACGCGATGAATGGTAACGATTGCATAGAGTTACCGGGGGAGCCGAGGGTGCATGACAACTTTCGATAATTCAAAGCCTACCACTCACATATAGGCATTTTATAGCGTGCAACCACCATACATGGAATGGAAGTTGAGCATTCAGCGTCGCACATGATTTACTGGAAGCTAAAGTGGCGCGGAGGTCAACTTGCACAAAAGTGTCGGTGGTTAGATTGCACAACTCTATGGTTGGAACGTTATGAGGTCTGCCAGAATTGTAGTCAGCATTTCCATATTCCTGGCTCTAAGTTTAGGAGTAGACTCGCACTTGCTCGCCATTCACTATCAAGAACAGGGGGCGTACTTGCTAACTTACGTGCTCCTGGCCAAGGAGCACAGCGAAGATAGAACCCTCTGGCTAGGATCGGCATCGCTGCCCCAGCCGGAAAACGCGATAACGGCCCTCTCCTCCGCAGTACGATTGCGCAACATTAACCCATCGGCTTGGTGGAGCCTGGGGCTAGCATATGAGCAGCTGGCATCAGCATCCCAAATCTCTGTCCATAGGCCGACGGACACGCTCCCTCTTGCACCTAGTATCAAACCGGTTATAATAGATAGAACCGAGACTAATCCCGCTTTGATACCGGCTATGGAAACAACATCAACGGGAAGGGGGCCAAGTTTTTTCACCGATGACCACACTTTACTAATTACCCGCTACGCTCAATGGTTTCTCCCCGACGCGCCGGGGGCTTGGCCTGACTGGTGGGTGCCTTCGGATCCAGTCAGTCGCACGGTGTTGCTCTTTTCTGCGCCGGGCGAGGTTTCTTTCCGGGTTTCTATCCCCACCACTCCGACTGCACTCCTTTTCTGGGCGGGGGTAGACCCTTATCTGTCGGGTTCAGTGGGGGACAGCAGTGTGGTCTACCGGGTGCTGGTAGAGGGAAGAGAGGCTCTCATCTATGCCTTGCGGATGGAAGAGGCCCGATGGTGGTGGCCTGCCTGGGTAGACATGACCCCCTGGGCCGGACAGACTGTCAGATTGACTTTGGCCCTGGATTATGGCTTGGTGGGGAATACTACGGGATATAGAGCAGGCTGGGGAGACGTGCAATTGGTGCTCGCCAAGGACTCCCGCTGTGTGCTGGCTAATTGTCTGGGCCGGGCTGTCTCTGCCTGGGAGGAGGGTGGCTTTACCACCCAGGACTTCATCCTGGCAGGAGAGATAGCGCGTAAGGCAGAGAGGCATGATGAGTCATTGAGGTGGTATGAACGGGCAATGCGGATGGAGCCTAGTCTGGGTGATCCTTGGTACTACGAAGGACAGGCATATGAAGGGATGGAGAAATGGGCAGAAGCGCTGGAGGCGTATAAGTGGGCGGTGGCGAGGCAGTTAGCAGAAGTGCATCGGAGTAGTCCGTATTACCGAATGGGGGTAATCTATCAGTGGAAGTTGGAGTCGAAAGAAACGGAGCGGGCACTGGAGGCGATTGGGAAGGCGATTGCGCTAGGTGATTTCCGGAGCGATTGGGAGGCCGCCGATGCGCACTATCGGCGCGGCTTGATATTGAGGCAACAGAGGATGCCACCAGAGGAGTATATCGTCGAGTTTGAAAAGGCAGTGGGAATCTATCCCCAGCATGGGATGGCTCACGTGCTGTTAGGTAGGGCGTATTATGAGTCGTACGGGGACGTGGAGATGGCAGAAGAGGAAATAGAAGCGGCGTTGAAGCTGAACCCACAGAACAAATGGGCGTACTTGCACTTGGGAGATGTATATCGACAGGCGGGGATGTGTGAGGAAGCAAGGAGAGCATACAGAGATGCGCTAGTGGTAGACCCTTTATTTAACCTTGCCGTGACTCGCTTAGGGATGCAATGTGGGCTCGAGTAATCGGATCCGATGGGCGTATGTGGTGCGTGCGGTGCATGACCGTGGTCTTATGCAGGGCGTGCAATCGTGAAATCCTTTAAAGAAATGCTTAATCTGCCTCAATGGAGTTACTCTGGTAATCACGGACAGTATGGATTGGCTCTATCAAGCATAGTGTCTGTTGTTGATTACGCAATTGTTGCTTTTGCCAAGTTTTTTACAAGTGTCTTCCTCGCACGTTATGCTCTACCCGCCGAGTTCGGTGCATTTGCCCTAGCGTTTGGGCTGCTAACCTTCTACAACTGCCTGCAGATCGGCCTCGTAGGCGAGCCACTTACGGTGTTGGGTGCTTCTGCCAAAAGGGAGCATCTAGCTCGATATATTGGAATAGCAGTCTTACTAGTAAGTGGGGGAGCCGTTTTCCTCGGGATCTTAACTATAGGGATCCTTTCATTTACTACGTTAGGAGATGACGACTACATTTCCCAAGCTCTTCTGGCCTTAAGTTGGACCGTCGCGCCGGTTCAGCTACAAGATTTGTTCCGTAGGGCTCTCTTTGCCAAGCGTCATAGTGGGCATATACTAGGCAATGATCTTCTTTTCGCTGGCCTTCAATTAATCGGGCTGTTTTGGATCCGACGCTTTGGCTACCTTACAGCCAGTAATGCATTCTTCGTGATAGGAGTAAGTGCGTCGATAGCAACGGTTGTAGGAGGACTCCAGATTTATTCGTTGCTCAAGCCAATTTCCATTTTCTCGCTTCACCTTGGCACTAGCAGGGATACACTGCGATCCCTGTGGAAGTATGGCCGTTGGTCGTTAGGATCGCAGATCGCTTTTAACATATCTACACAGGGATACCTCTATATGTCTGGCGTAATGCTGGGCTCTGTCGCTGCTGGCGTGCTGAAGGCTTGCCAAAATCTTGTTGCTCCAATCCAAATTTTTCTCTCGGGAATGGAGAACCTGTTGATGGCAGTAGGATCCCAGCAGTATACTGAAGGGGGAATAAGCATGCTAGAGCGGCTTTTGAGATTGGTTGGGCTTGTTATGCTTTCTCTTACCCTACCTTATATTGGGATGGTCATACTCAATGCGAACAAGATGCTTGAATGGCTTTATAAAGGCCAATATGATGGGTACAGCACTGTGGTAGTATTGTACGCTCTCTACTATCTAGCATTCGCGGCGTCGAGACCATTGGCACTGGGACTTCGATCGATTCGTCGCCCGTCGTGGATTTTCCGGGGGTACTTGATTTCCGCGATGCTTACCGTCCTGGCATTCTTCCCTCTTATCCACACGTATGGAGTGGAAGGTGCCGCTATAGGAAGCGTCATGACGTCTGTAGTTTTCCTAGTGGTGGTCTTTGTCGCTTTCGCCATAATTAGTCGAAATCTCCACATTAGGGAGAGGCAATCATGACCATTCGGCGACGGGGGGGATGGTTTGTCATTGGGAACTATGGTGCCAGGAACACTGGCGATGAGGCTATGCTAGCTGGCCTGGTATATGGACTGCGTGCACGCGCGCGAGAAGTCCCAATTGCTGCCATTTCGAGAACGGGCTCTCTTCCACCATATCTAGAAAAAATGGGAGTATTGCCAGTAGAAGCGCGTGTAAAGCCTGTGTGGCAAGCTATCCGAAGTGCCCAGGGAGTTATCCTGGGAGGAGGTACACACTTTCACGATGACTATATAATTAAGCGATATTTGCGCCATTTGCGCTACATGATGCGATATTTGTTTCTTCTCAAGGTTGCACGTTCGTTACAGAAACGAATTTTTCTTCTTGGTGTGGGATTCGGTCCGTTTCGCTTCAAACTAACGGAGTTGATTACACGCAAGATATGCGCGCTGGCTGATCATATAACGGTTCGAGACCCAGCGTCGTTCCAAAGGATTAGAAAATGGGTTAGCAGGTCCAATCTGACTCAAGCGTTTGATCTAGCAGCGCTTCTCCGTCCCCATGCTGGAACTCATAAGCCGCTTATTATAGGGAACAGACCGTCGGGGTTTCGCTTGGGTGTTTCTGTCGTCTCGATTGCGAATATACCAGGGTACGGGCTACGTAGCGATGGGGTTTTTCAAGCAGCAGTGGTAGATGCTATTCGAGCAGCTCAGTGTGAGACGCTTGATCTGACGGTCTCAATACTCGTTTTCCGTGGCGATTGGCCGCGTGAAGAGGACGTAGCAGTCAGCGATCACCTGTATGCCGCTCTGTCGAAAGTCTCATCGAATGTGATTTTAGTCCCTCATAATAGCGATCCAAGGTACCTGCTAGAGTGGACAGCAAGATGCGACTTTTTTATCGCGACACGCTTCCATTCAGCTATTTTCGCATACCTGACGCAGCGACCTTTTTTATGCCTTGCTTATCATCACAAATGCAACGATTTGGCACTGGCTGTTGGCCTTCCATCACATGCCTGCCTTCGTATGGATGAAGTTATGCAAGGAGAGCTAAAAACTCGCTTACTGGATTTGCTCCAGCAGCCCACGGCATTCCGTGCCAATTTGCCGGTTGAGCAAGCCGAATCTTTGGCTTGGCAAAATTTAGAAGTATTGCCTTGTTTGTAAAACCATGCCGATGTGACTGATGGATCTAAAGAGCCAATCATCGTCGGGTCCCAATCTCTCGGTTTTTTGGCTACTAGGAGTGGTGGCTCTAGTAGGAATTCTGCCGTTTTATACTCTGGTTATTAGTGATTTCCCTGTCATCTGGTTTTTTTGCATCGCCGTTGATACAGCCTTGCTTTTCTTTCTAGCAGATGCCTTTTTGCACTCCCCTATTTTCTCACTACAGGTTTGCTTTTTTGTGTTTATATTTCAGAATGTGCTAATCGGCTTGTTCAATCCTGGTTACGTGAACCCGGAAGACGCATCCTTGTTATTGGGATACACAGCTTTATTGCCTTTCATAATCATTGGCTTGGGACTAATGAACGGTGGGCTTCTTAAGATTCGACACTTCCGATCACTTCATCTTGTGTCAATTTCGTATTTTCTTTATATGGTCCTCAACTTTATCGTCAGCCCATGGTCTTTGACTGCCCGTATACCAGCTTTTCGGAACGCTGTTTCACTCATTGTGCTCCTGTATGCGGGCTATCTCCGCCCTCATATTAACAGGGCTAGATTCTACTCCTATATCAACTCGCTATTCATATTGATGCTTCTGGTATTAGTCTTCGGATATATAGAGCGTTTCTTATTGGGAGACGATTTCTGGGTTGAACAATTGAACATAGGGTTGATCATTCAGGCCAAACACTTGCAGACAACCCCTCGATCCCCTTATCCGGTCCCGTCTGACTTTTACTCACCAATCGGTACAAAAAGCTATCGTCGTATGTCATCTTTATTTGCGACTCCCATCACACTGGCTTACTTTTTGTCATTTTCCTTTCTCCTCCTCTTGTCCCGTGCCCGACGGAAGCGTCTTTTGTGGCTCGTTATCACCGGTGGAAACTTTGTTGCGCTCGTGCTTACCTTTAGCAAGGGGGGATATCTAATTGCGGGGATCGGCTTCTTTGTCTTCACGATGGTTAAATCCAAGCGGGTTACACGTTTCTGGACACTGTTAGTGATTCTGTGCTGTGCAGGAGTCCTGGCCGTGCAGGGAGGATATTGGCTTTTGGGAGACAAAGGAACAACACTCTCTCTCCACCTTCGTGGGTTGTATGGTCCGATAAAATCCGCTAGACAGGAGACCCTGCTAGTTGGTCACTTCCTCGGCTCGGGCGGTACTATTAGCGCCAGGTTGGGTGCCGATGTTCCGCTCGATGCGCAACGCGGTGCGGAGAGCGGCATCGGCTCACTGTTTTACCAAACGGGACTTGTGGGAGTTATGCTTTACCTTTCCGTAATGACGCTTGTCTTACGAGATCTATTTTTCGCTTATCATCGCTGGCAGCAAGAGAGTCCAGATCTGGCTGATATTTTTCTGAGCTTGTTAGCAGCGAATGCAGGCTTACTCGTTAATGTATTCTTTCAAGAAAATGCCACTGCATTGATCCCTGCTAGTTTTTTCCTAATCTCGGCAGGTATTGGTTTGAATTTAACTGTGAGTGCTAATCGTTTTGATGTGAATAGAACCTAGTCTTATTAAGCGATGGATGATTTTATGTTAGGCAGAGTGATGCTATCATATTCGCTCAAATTTCTACTTCAGGAGGTGTGCAATGTCACTTTGGCAAAATAGTAGAGTCTTAGTCACTGGTGGGGCCTCTTTCATTGGCTCTCATCTCACCGATGCCCTAGTGGAGCGCGGGGCCAAGGTGCGCATCGTGGATGACCTCTCCAGCGGCAAACTGGAGAACATCCAGGAACACCTGGCGAACGGCACGGTGGAGTTCATCCATGCCGACCTGCGCGAGCCGGGGATCGCCCGTATGGCGATGCGGGACATCGAGTACGTCTTCCACCTGGCCGCCGACCATGGCGGGCGCGGCTACGTGGATCTACACCAGGCCGGGCCGGCTTCCAATCTCTTTCTGGACGGCCTGATCTTCTGGGAAGCCCGCCTGGCCGGGGTGGAGAAGGTCATCTTTGCCTCGTCGGGTTGCGTCTACCCCAATTTTCTCCAGAGTGATCCCGATAAGGAGATCTACCTGACCGAGGACTTGGTCAAGCCACCCTATGATGCCGATAATATGTACGGCTGGGCCAAACTGATGGCCGAACTGACGTTAAAGGCCTATTACAAAGAGTATGGTATGAAGGCTGCCTCCTGCCGCTATTTCACTGTCTACGGCCCGCGTGGGGTGGAAAACCACGCCGTCATCGCGATGATTGCCAAAGCATTCATCGGTCAGAATCCTTTCGAGGTGTGGGGCGACGGCACTCAGGTGCGCAACTGGACTTACATTGACGACATCGTGCGGGGAACTATCCTGGCCGCAGAAAAAATAGATGACGGTACGGCGGTCAATTTGGGCACTATGGAACGGGTGAAAGTGATTGACGCGGTCAATATGGTGCTAGAGTACACTGGCCATAAGGCAGAGATTAAGTTGCTCACCGATATGCCCACCGGCCCGTTGAACAGGGTTGCAGATAACTCCCTAGCGAAAGAAGTCCTGGGCTGGGAACCGCAAGTTCCATTCCGAGAAGGCTTGAAGCGTACCGTTGACTGGTACTTTGCCACCAAAGATCGGGAGCATGTACGAAAGATCCTGAGTCGTATGCTCACGGAGCGGTAATGCGGAAACCTACGCGCGTCAACATCCTGGGCGTCGGCGTCAGTGCTGTCAACATGGCGCTAGTCTTGGAGACCATCGAGGGCTGGATCGCCCGGCGGGAGCCCCACTACACTTGTGTTACAGGCGTCCACGGGGTAATGGAGAGCCAACGGGACGACGACCTGCGACGTATCCACAATCAAGCGGGACTGGTGACTCCTGATGGGATGCCTCTGGTGTGGCTGAGTAAACTCAAGGGCTTCCATCACGTGGAACGGGTATATGGCCCGGACCTCATGCTAGCCCTCTGTAAACGGTCGGTGAAACTGGGATACCGCCACTTCTTTTATGGGGGGGCGACGGGAGTGCCGGAGCAACTGGCCGTGAATCTGCAGCAACGCTTTCCAGGCTTGCAGGTGGTGGGTACTTTATCCCCTCCCTTCCGTCCTTTGACGCCGGAGGAAGACCAAGAAGTAGTGCGGATAATCAACGAGGCCAACCCAGACATCGTTTGGGTTGGCCTCAGCACCCCAAAACAGGAACGATGGATGGCAACCCACGTGGGGCGGCTGACCGCGCCAGTCTTAATCGGCGTTGGTGCGGCTTTTGACTTCCATACTGGACGTAAACCGCAGGCTCCCCAGTGGATGCAGCACAGTGGATTGGAGTGGCTATTTCGATTGCTCACGGAACCCCGTCGGCTTTGGCGGCGGTATCTAATCAACAATCCCATCTTTGTGACGCTGATCCTGTTGCAGGCTTTAGGGGTACGAAAATACCACTTGAAACCGTAATAGGATTTCTTGGCGGTCAAGTAGTTGAATGGCTCGCCTCTCGTTATCGAACAGCCGCCCGCCTCCCCCTCGAGCCGGGCGGCGATTGTATTCCGGTGGCAGTGAGGTATAATTGTGCCTGTAGGTAGGAGGGAGTAGTATGCTCAAGCGTTTCAGTGTGAACTACATCCTTTTTTCCATCTTCACCGACGCGACCTGTGTCATCGCGGCTTTCCTCATCGGCCTCTACCTGCGGAGCACCTTACCTTATGGCCGTGTCCCTCTGCACCCCGACGGCATCCCCCGTCCCATCTTCTACCTTATCGCCGTCTCCCTCTGGGTGCTGGTCGCCTTCACCACCTCGCTGTACGACCCCCGCAGCAGTTACAAAGCCGTCAACGAGTTCCAGACGTTGGTACTGACCTGGGGCTTCTTCTCGCTGGCGGTGGCGGGAGTGCTCTACTTCACCTTTCGGGACGTCTCCCGTCTGCTGGTGGCCTACTCCCTGGTCGTCCTGCTGCTACTCGTCGCCCTGTGGCGGACGATCGCGCGGGTGGCGTTCCGGGTGATCAAGTCCCCGCCGACGGAACGCCGCGTCCTCATCGTCGGGGCCGGGAGCGTGGGCCAGCAGGTGGCGGAGATGGTTGAGGCGCACCGCTGGACGGGGCTGAAACTCGTCGGCTATCTCGATGACGATCTGAGCAAGCGGCAGCAGGGCTTGCCGGTGTTGGGCACGCTGAACGACGCCCGCGCGGTGGTCGGGGAACGGAAAGTTGACGAAGTGGTCATCGCGCTGCCGCGTCGGGCGGACGAACGTCTCAATCAACTGGTGGCCGTGCTACACGAACTGCCGGTGCATACGCGGGTGGTGCCGGACTACTTCGCCCTGGCCCTCTACCGGGCGGTCGCCGAGAACTTCGCCGGCATACCGATGATTGACCTGCGGGCCCCCGCTCTGAATGACTACCAGCGATTGGTCAAGCGGTTGTTCGACCTGACTCTGGGGTCCGTGATCACCATCTTGGCGATGCCGGTGATGGCGGTCGTCGCCCTGGCGATCAAACTCGACTCCCCCGGCCCGGTACTTTTCCGTCAACAGCGCGTGGGCGAGAACGGGCGCCTGTTCACCATGTACAAATTCCGTTCGATGGTGGTTGGAGCGGAGAAAATGCAGGCCCAAGTCAACGAACTGGACGAGGAGGGGCACATCATCCACAAAAAAATTGACGACCCGCGCGTCACCCGCGTAGGCCGCTTCATCCGCCGCACCAGTTTGGACGAACTGCCCCAACTGTTCAACGTGCTCAAAGGGGACATGAGCCTCGTCGGGCCGCGCCCCGAACTCCCCTGGCTGGTGGAGGAATACGACCTCTGGCAGCGCAAGCGGTTTGCCGTTCCCCAGGGCATCACCGGCTGGTGGCAAGTGAACGGGCGGAGCGACAAGCCGATGCACCTTCACACCGAGGACGATCTCTACTACGTCCAGAACTACTCCCTGTGGCTCGACCTGCTGATACTCCTCAAGACCGTCTTCGTGGTGCTGAAAGGACAGGGGGCGTATTGAGCACCGGGGACTTGCTCTCTACCACCGGGATGGGGTTAGTCGGCATAGGAGTGCTGTGGGAACACCTGCGCGGCCCCAGCCTGCCGGGCTGGGCGGCCATCGTGACCGGCTGGGTACTGTTGCTGCTACCTCGCCGCCGCCTCCCCGTCCGCACCCCGTCGGACTGGCCCCTCCTGCTCCTGGCGGCGATGGGCGGAGTATCGCTCCTCATCACCGCCATCCCCGAAACGACCCGTGTCCAGGTGACGCGCCTCTGGGCCGACTTGGTCATCTTCTACGCCCTGGTGAATTGGGCGCGGGAGAGACGGCGACTCACCCTGGCGACCATCGCCCTGGTGACCGGAGGAGTAGGGATCGCGCTCTTGGCCCCGGTCGCGGTGGACTGGAACCGCGCCAAAATGGTGCTGATTCCCGCCGCGTTCTACGAACCCTTCCCCCTCCTGCTCCCCGATCCGGTCCACCCCAACGTCATGGCCGCGTTGATGGTGCTCCTGCTACCCATGCCGCTGGCCCTGCTCATCTCCCCCGGCGCGGGCCGTCGGTTCCAGACCATCGCCCTGCGCCTGCTGCTGGGCCTCTCCGTCCTGCTGATGGGGCTCATCCTGCTGCTCACCAAATCGCGCGGCGGCTACATCGCCGGCGCGGTCGGCGGACTGCTGGTCGTGACGCTTTCCGTCCGCACCTGGTGGCTGCGGATACTCGTCGTCCTCTTGGTCGTCGCCGTCGTCGGCGCGGGCGTCTGGTGGTTTGTCCACGCCGATGGAGATACCGGCAATCAGCCGGAGTTGCTCGAAGGCGTGACCGATCCCAGCACCTGGGACTTCCGCCGGCAGGTCTGGCGGACGGCGGTGTTGATGTTGCAGGACTTTCCCTTCACCGGCGCGGGGATGGGCCTGTTCAATGAAGTCGGCGCCTTGCTGTACGCCTGGTATGCCCCGCAGAACCCCGGCGCGCACAACCTCTACCTGCAAGTGGGGGTTGACCTGGGCTTTCCCGGACTGATAGCCTACCTGTCCATACTCATCCTGACACTCCACGCGGCGGCGAAGTCACTGCACCGCCTGCCGCCGGGCGACCCGTTGCACAGCATAACCCTCGGTGGACTGGCGGGACTGGTGGCCCTGATGACTCACGGTCTCGTGGACATCACCGTCTGGAGCACGCGGGCCGCCTTCCTCCCCTGGCTGGTACTCGGCCTGCTCACAGCCCTTCACCACCTGGACCCGATTCCCGACGCAGAATAACATCATCGCCCGTGCGATTTTTCTTCCCAATTTGCTCCGCCCAGGGTATAATGCGGGCGACCATGCCCTGTTATGGGTTGACGGGTGTACCCCGAAATGAGCCAGGTGAACTATGGACGCGATGAGAATCTCACAGAATGAACCGGCATACCATCCGCCGGTAACTATAATCATGCAACAACTTTTCCGCTCCCCCCTCTTGCCGGTACGGGAACTACAATCTCGTCTGCAAGCGGAACAAATCAGGCGCGAGCGGTTTTACGAGGAGATGTCCGAGGAACAAAAAGTCGAGTTCATCAACGGGGAGGTCATCGTGCAGACACCGGCGCAGTTGCGACATACGACGGCGGGTCGAAACCTACTCACCTTATTGGATACATACGTCTCGAAGCACAATCTGGGGTACGTCGGCTACGAAAAGGTACTCGTCACCCTGACGCGCAACGATTACGAGCCGGATATCGTTTACTTCGGGCCGGAGAAAGCACGCGCTCTCGAACCGGAGCAGACGAAATTCCCCGCGCCGGACATTGTCGTCGAGGTGCTGTCCCCCTCGACAGAGAGCATTGACCGCGGCGTCAAGTTTCTGGACTATGCCGCTCACGGCATCACAGAATATTGGATCATTGACCCCCAGACGGAGATATTCGAGCAGTACGTCTTGCAAGGCGAGACGTATCAACTGCGCCGCAAGACCGATAGCGGCATAATACGGAGCGTCGTTCTCGAGGGCTTTGCCATTCCGGTGCGTGCCATCTTCGACCAATCCGAGAAAATAGCGGCGTTGCGGGCGATCTTGAGCAGCGACGATTGACCCACCGCGGAGTAACGTCATCCTCCACGGAGCGGACTCCTACAAACCCGACGGAATAGAACATGCCCATTCACGTATTGCCCCCGGACGTTGCCTCTCAGATCGCCGCCGGCGAGGTGGTCGAGCGGCCGGCCTCGGTGGTCAAAGAACTGGTCGAAAACAGCATTGACGCCGGCGCCCGCGACATCCACGTGGAGACCCAGGCCGGCGGCAAGCAACTCATCCGCGTCCGCGATGACGGCTGCGGCATCCCGGCGGCCGAGGTGGAACTGGCCTTTCACCGCCACTCCACCAGCAAACTGACCTCCGCCGACGACCTGACCCGCATCACCACCCTCGGCTTTCGGGGGGAGGCGTTGGCCTCGATTGGAGCCGTCAGCCGCGTCACTTTGGACACCCGCGCGGCGGACGAGGAGGTCGGCGCCCGGCTGCGCTTCGAGGGCGGTCGGGTCATCGAGCGCGGCGGGAGCGTGCGCGCGCCGGGTACGACGGTGACGGTGGAAGACCTGTTCTTCAACGTCCCGGCCCGGCGCAAATTCCTCCGCAGCGACCGCACCGAGCGGCGGCACATAGACGCCTGGCTCACCCGCTACGCCCTGGCCTATCCCGACCTGCGGCTCACCGTGAGCCACGACGGGCGCGTCACCTTCCGCTCCCCCGGCAGCGGCGCACTGCGGGACGTGCTCATCGCCGTCTACGGGCTGGAAGTCGGCGCGGCGGCGTTGGAGATCATCGCCGACCGGCCGAGCGCGGACATCACCGTCACCGGCTTCGTCAGCCCCCCCTCCATCCACCGGGCCGGGCGCGGCTTCATCACCCTGTTCGTCAATGGCCGCTGGATACAGGACGCCAGCCTGACCTACGCCATCGTCCAGGCCTACCAGACACTGCTCCCCGCCGGACGCTACCCCCTGGCGGTGGTGATGGTACATCTCCCTCCGGCGGACGTGGACGTGAACGTCCACCCGACGAAAGCGGAAGTGCGCTTTCGGGACGGGGACGCCGTCTTCCGGGCGGTGCAGCGGGCGGTGCGCTACACGCTGTTGGAGCGGGCCCCGGTGCCGCCGGCCTCTGTACAGCCCGCCGCCGGAATCGAGTCCGCGCGGCGCGACCGCCTGGCGCACCTCGCTCCGGCCGCCCGGCAACTGGGCCTGGCGCAGCCTGCCCCCGTCGGACGCGGGGCGGACATCCCCCTGGAAAGCGGGGCGGAGGCCGGACGCCTCCCGCCGCTGAGGGTCATCGGGCAGGTGCGGGCGACCTACATCGTCGCCGAGGGGCCGGAGGGGCTCTACCTGATAGACCAGCACGCGGCCCACGAGCGCGTCCTCTTCGAGAAGTTGCTGGCGGAACGCAAACGGGCGGCCGTGCCGTCCCAGGCCCTGCTGGAACCGCGTCCGGTGGAACTGTCGCCGGAGGCCGCCTCATTGCTGATGGCCCATCGGGAGACTCTAGCCAGTTTGGGGTTTCGGGTGGAGCCGTTCGGGGGGCGCACCTTCTTGGTGCGGGCGGTGCCCGCGCTGGTGGCCGATGAGGAGCCGCAGCAGGTGTTGGAAGACCTGGCCACCGCGTTGGAACTCGGCGACGAGCCTCTGGGGGAACAGATCGCGGAGTCGGTGGCCCGATGGGTGTGCAAGCGGGCGGCCATCAAAGCGGGGCAAGTGCTGACGGTGGAGGAGATGGAGGGGTTGATTCGGTCGCTAGAGCAGTGCGCCAGTCCCCGCACCTGTCCTCACGGGCGACCGACGATGATTCACCTGAGCGTGAGCCGCCTGGCCCACGAGTTCGGGCGGACGTAGTCCCTGCTACGGCAGATACGCTCGCGGGTTCTGTTGGACGCCGTAGTAACG
>JALWUZ010000443.1 GCA_027079895.1 Anaerolineae bacterium | reverse complement strand
CCTTCAACATCACCAATATCATCCAGATGGAGGCCGTCGTCGAGGCCGCCGTCGAGCGGAAAGCCCCGCTCATCATCCAAACCTCGGTGACGCCGTCCAAGTTCATCGGGCGCGACGTGCTCGTCGCGGTCTACCGCACGCTGGCCGCCGCCGCCCCCATCCCCATCGCGCTGCACCTCGACCACAGCCGCGACGTGGAGTACTGCAAACTCTGCGCCGACGCCCATTATACCAGCATCATGATGGACGCCTCGCGGGAGGTCTTCGAGGAGAACGTCCGCCAGACCAAAGAGGTCTGCGACTACTGCCACGCGCTGGGGAACATCTCCGTCGAGGGGGAGTTGGGCACCGTCTCCGGCGTCGAGGACCAAATCAAAGTCGCCGAGGACGAGGCCGCCCTGTGCGATCCCCAACAGGCGGTGGAGTTCGTCGAGCGCACCGGCGTTGACCTCCTCGCCCCGGCCATCGGCACGGCGCACGGCATCTACAAGACGAAAAACCCCAAGGTGGACGTGGCCCGCTTGCAGAAGATCAACGACTTGCTCAACGGCAACGGCCCCGCCGTCCCGCTGGTGATTCACGGCGGCACCGGCTTGCCACCGGCGACGGTTCAGGCCCTCATCGCCGCCGGTGGGGCCAAGTTCAACGTCTCCACCGACCTGAAACACGCCCTCATTGACTCCGTCTACGGCTACATCTCCGAGCACCGGGACGAGTACAACCCCGGCAAGGTGGATATAGCGATGAAGGACGCGATTCGGAACAAGATTTTCTACTGGATTGACCTGCTCGGCTGCGCCGGCAAGGCCGCCTGAGCCCCGCCACACCCTCCCGCCGACCGACGGCCGGCGGGAGGCGAAAAAACTACTCGACAAGGAGAAAAAATGAAATCCGTGAAAGACTACTACGTCCCCTGGCTGCCGGGACAAAAAATGTACATCTCGCCTCACATCGAACTGGCCTGGCGCGAGCCCAACCTGCGCCGCATGATGTCGAACGAGAACCCCTGGGAACCGTCGGAGTCGGTGCTGGCGGCCATCAACAAGTACGCCCGGATAGCCAACCGCTACCCCGACCAGGGCCTGACCATCCGCTCCAAACTGGCCGCGATGAACGGCCTCGATGGGCCGGAGAACGTCATGCTGGGCAACGGTTCCAGCGAGGTATTCGACAATATCTTCCGCAGTTTCCTCCTGCCCGGCGAAGAGGTGATTCAACACACCCCCTGCTTCGGCATCTACAAACTGCGCTGCGCGGCCCTGGGCGGCAAACTGGTCTCCGTGCCGATGATCTACGACAAGGAGCAGGGCGAGATCAAGTTCGACGCCGACGCCGTGCTCGCCGCCATCACCCCCAAGACGAAAATCATCGTCATCGCCAACCCCAACAACCCCACCGGAAACTTCATGGCCGCCGAGGACTTCGTCAGAATCGCCGAGACCGGCATCCCCTTCATCATTGACGAAGCCTACATCGAGTTCGCCGGGATGGAGCGGTCGCACGTGGCCCTGACGAAAAAATACCCCAACGTCATCATCACCCGTACCCTCTCCAAAGCCTACGGACTGGCCGGGCTGCGCTTTGGGTACGCGCTGGGGGACGCCGAGGTCATCATGCAAATCTCCGCCATGCTCATCCCCTGGAACGTCGGCACCATCACGATGTGGGCGGCTCTGGCGGCCCTGGAAGACCAGGACGCCATGCAGTGGCGGGTGAACTTCAACAACCAGGCCGTCGCCTACATCGAGGAGGAGTTGGGGCAGATACCGGGGCTGACCGTCTTCCACTCCCACGGCAACTACATCCTCTTCGACTGCGCCGGGACCGGCAAGAAAGGGCGCGATATGGTCGCCTACGCCCAAGAGCGCGGCATCATCCTGCGCCCGCAGCCGGAAATGTACGGCAGCGACGGCTTCTTCCGCGTCACCATCGGTTCTGAGGAAGAGAACCACATGGTCGTCCAGGTCATCAAAGAATTTCTCACCCAGTAACCCCTGGACGCGAACAAAACCCTGAAAAGGAGGCGAAAATGTCACCGATCAAGGCCTTGATATTCGACCAAGACGGGGTCATCATAGACACGGAGCGCGACGGCCACCGCGTCGCCTTCAATCAGACCTTCAGAGAATTTGGCTACGACTTCCAGTGGGACGTGGACGAGTACCACGAACTGCTCCAAGTGGCCGGAGGAAAAGAGCGCATGCGCCACTACCTCCACACCAAAGGCTTCGGCGTCGAAGTCAAGCCAGAGGAGGAGGACGACCTCATCAAGCGCATGCACAAGCGGAAGACGGAGATCTTCATCGGCCTGGTGGAAAGCGGCCAACTGCCCCTCCGTCCCGGCGTCCGGCGGCTGATGAAGGAGGCCAAAGAGGCCGGGCTGGTGCTGGGCATCTGCACCACCTCCAACGAGCGGGCGGCCCACGCCGTCGCCTACAACATCCTCAAAGACATCGAATTCGACTTCGTGCTGGCCGGGGACGTGGTCAGCAAGAAGAAGCCCGACCCGGAGATCTACAACCTGGCGTTGGAGCGCACCGGCTTGCAGCCCGACGAGTGCATCGTCATCGAGGACTCGCGGAACGGCGTACTGGCGGCCCAGGCCGCCGGTATGCACATCGTCGCCACGACCAACGGCTACACGGAGAAAGAGGACCTCAGCCCGGCGGACATCATCGTCACCTGCTTGGGGGACCCCGACGGGGTGCGATGTGAGTTGAAAAAAGGCGACATCCCCGACTACGACGGCGTCCTGTACCTGAAACAACTGCTGGACTACTTCTCGTAACCGACCGGCGGGGTAGGGGCCGACCCGCATGTCACCCCGGTGGGGTATGGGCCGACCCGCGCGTCGCCCCGGCACGTGTCGCCCCGACGGGGTAGGGGCAGACCTATGTGTCTGCCCCGGCACGTCTGCCCAGGAACGTGTCGCCCCGACGGGGTAGGGGCAGACCTATGTGTCTGCCCCTGCGGGGCCGACCCGCGCGTCGCCACGGCGGGGTAGGGGCAGACCCATGTGTCTGCCCCTGTGGGCCGCTGCCCCTGCGGGGCCGACCCGCGCGTCTGCCCCTGCAGGCCGACCCACGTCTGCCCCGCTCAGATGAACAGTTGACACAGACCGCTCCCTACGCTATACTTACCGCGCTAGGGCCAGGGGCGGAATCGAACTTGCAAACCAAAAAACAAGAGGAGGAAACAATGTTTACGTACAGATCGCGTAAGCACATCGTCGCCGGTGTGTTCCTCATCGTGCTGTTGAGCATGGTACTGGGGGCGTGTGGAAAGGGAGGAGAAGAAACCAAGAAGGTCGTCATCTACACGGCCAAAGAGAACGAGGAGATCGAGGAATACCTCCCCGTCGCCGAGGCCGCCTTGCCCGATCTCGACCTGGAGGTCCTGCGCCTTTCCACCGGCGACCTGACCGCCCGTCTGCTGGCCGAGAAGGACAACCCTCAGGCCGACCTCATCTGGGGCACGGCTGCGACCAGCATGATCATCTTCCAGAACGAGGGGATGTTGGAGCCCTACGCCCCCCAGGGCGTGGACGCCATCCTGCCGCAGTTCAAGGACTCCGGCAACCCTCCGGCCTGGGTCGGCGTGGACGCCTACCTGACCGCCTTCTGCTTCAACACGGAATTGGCGAAGCAGTACGACCTCCCTATGCCTGAGTCCTGGGAAGACCTGCTCGACCCGGTCTACAAGGGCCACATCGTCATGCCAAACCCGGCCTCCTCCGGCACCGGCTTCATGTTCGTCTCCAGCGTCCTCCAGGGGCTGGGTGAGGATGCCGGCTGGGACTACCTGAAGAAACTGGACGAGAACATCGCCATCTACACCAAGTCCGGCTCCAAGCCGTGCAAACTGGCCGGCTCCGGCGAGTACGCCATCGGCATCTCCTTCGCCTTCGTCGGTGCGCGGCTGAAGCGGGAAGGTGCGCCGATTGAGTTCATCCTCCCCAAAGAAGGCTCCGGCTACGAGATCGAGGCGAACGCTCTGCTCAAGGGCGCTCACAACCCCGACGGGGCCAAGCAGTTCCTCGACTGGGCCATCAGTGACGAGGCGATGAACCTCTACGCCAAATACTTCGCCGTCGTCGCCAAGCCCGGCTTCCCGGCCCCCGAAGGCATGCCGTCCGACACCGCCGACCGGCTGTTCCCGATGGACTTCAAGTGGTCCTCCGACAACCGGGACGCCATCCTGGAGCAGTGGAGCAACCTGTTCGCCGCCAAGACCGAGAGCGATTAGCCTGTTGACCCCGTAACCTCCGTTACGGGCCCGGCGTGATGGGACCGGCGTCCTCGCGGCCACCGGTGAAACCTCGCCCCTGGCCACCGCTTGCAACGGTCGCGGGGCCGCCGGTTCCATCCGCTACGACGGGAGCATGTCCCGCTTCTAACTTCAATCGAGGAGTCCTTTTATGGCACAACGAGATGACACCGAAAACGCAGCCTTCCTGCGAATCGTCAACGTGACGAAAATGTTCGGCGACCTGGTCGCCGTGGACAATTTCTCCCTCGACATCGCCGATGGGGAGTTCATCTGCCTCCTGGGGCCGAGCGGCTGCGGCAAGACCACCCTCCTACGGATGATCGCCGGGCTGGAACGCCAGAACGCCGGGCAAATTTTCCAGGCGGGACGGGACATCTCGCGCCTGCCTCCGCGCGAGCGCGACTTCGGCATTGTTTTCCAATCTTATGCCCTGTTCCCCAACCTGACGGCAGCGCAGAACATCGCCTACGGACTGGAGACCCGTCGCCTGCCCCGGCCCAAAATCGAGGCCCGCGTGAAGGAACTGCTGGAACTGGTCGGTCTGCCCGATGTCGGCCACAAATACCCCTCCCAACTCTCCGGCGGACAGCAGCAGCGGATCGCCCTCGCCCGCGTGCGCGTCTCCCTGCGGCTGGAAATCAAGCACCTGCAACGGCGCATCGGCGTCACCACCATCCTCGTGACCCACGACCAGGAGGAGGCGTTGGTGATGGCCGACCGCATCGTGGTGAT
>JALWUZ010000442.1 GCA_027079895.1 Anaerolineae bacterium | reverse complement strand
GGAACGCACCCTGCCCCCCTCCGGTGACCGGATACTCATCCAGATTCCGGCCAACTTCCAGGCCATCAAGGCCGCCGACTTGGGACTGGCCCGCGCCTGGCGGGAGCACACCCGCGCCCTCTTCGAGACCGCCTTCGCCGCCGGGTACACTGCCGTTGACCTGCTCTTCGAGGACGGCAGCAGTTACTACCTCCTCCAAAAACATTTCGAGTTGAGATGAGAATCGAGCGCGTCGAGTTACACCACATCGAGTTGCCGCTGGCGCACCCCTTCGAGACCAGTTTCGGGCGTGAAGTGACTCGTCCCTGCATCCTGGTCGCCGTCTATGCCGATGGACTCACCGGCTGGGGGGAGTGCGTCGCCGGCGACGGGCCCTGGTTCTCCTGCGAGACCGTCGAGACGGCCTGGCACATCCTGGGGGACTTCCTCATCCCGGCCATCCTGGGCGCGGAGGTCGCCTCTCCCGCCGACGTAGTGCGCCGCTTCCGGCGGGTACGCGGCCATCCGATGGCCCGCGCCGGGCTCGAAAACGCCGTCTGGGACTTACTGGCCCAGGCCGAGGGACTCCCGCTGGCCGCCTACCTGGGCGGCGTCCGCGACCGGGTCCCCGTCGGCGTCAGCATCGGCATCCAGCCCGACCGCGACGCGCTGCTCGACCGGGTAGCCCGTTACGTGGAGGCGGGGTACGGGCGGGTCAAACTGAAGATCAAGCCCGGCTGGGACGTGGCCGTCGTCCGCGCCGTCCGTGAACGCTGGCCCGACCTGCCGCTCCAGGTGGACGCCAACTCGGCCTACACCCTCGCCGACGCGCCCGTGTTCCGCGAACTGGATCAGTTCGACCTGCTGCTCATCGAACAGCCGCTGCACTATGAAGACCTGGTGGAGCACGCCCGCTTGCAGGCCCAACTGCGCACCCCGCTCTGCCTGGACGAGAGCATCCGGTCGCCGGAGCACGCCCGGTGGGCGTTGGAGATCGCGGCCTGTCGGGTCATCAACATCAAAGTGGGCCGGGTCGGGGGGCTGACCGCCGCCCGCGCGATTCACGACCTGTGCGCCGCGCACGGGGTGCCGGTCTGGTGCGGCGGCATGCTGGAGACGAACGTGGGCCGAGCGGCCAACGTCGCCCTGGCGACCTTGCCCAACTTCTCCCTGCCAGGCGACATCTCCGCCTCCGCCCGCTACTACCCGCCGGGGCGGGACATCGCCGCTCCCGACTTCCTGCTCAACGACGACTCGACTATCTCCGTACCGACCGCGCCGGGGCTGGGCGTGCGCGTCATCCCTGAGCGTCTCGCCGCCGCCCGGCTGCGGGAACGGACTTTCGTATGGCAATCCTGAACTATGGACGCTAGAAGTTACAATCACATCACCGACGACTTGGACGCCCTGCTTTCCGTCCTGCCGGAGGACATCCGCATCGCCTTGCAGCGCGTCGGACGGCGGGACGAACTTTTGGAGGTGATTCTGGACCTGGGGCGCGTCCCCACCGCCCGCTACACCGACGGCGAGGTCGTCCTGCGGGATAGCGAGGTGACGCGGGACGAAATCCACTACGTCGTGGAGCGGGTCGGCGAGTTCGACGCCGACAACCGGGCCGGAATCGCCCGCACCCTCCACCGCATCGCCGCCATCCGCAACCGGAAGGGGGCGATCGTCGGCATCACCTGCCGCGTCGGACGGGCTGTTTACGGCACCATCGCCATCATCCAGGACATCATCGAGAGCGGCAAGAGCATCCTCCTGCTGGGACGGCCCGGCGTCGGCAAGACGACTATGCTTCGGGAGGCGGCCCGCGTGCTGGCGGAGAAGAAGCGGGTCATCATCGTGGACACTTCCAACGAGATCGGCGGCGACGGCGACATCCCGCACCCGGCCGTCGGTCGCGCCCGCCGCATGCAGGTCGAAATGCCCTCTTTGCAGCACGAGGTGATGATCGAGGCGGTCGAGAATCACAACCCGGAGGTGATCATCATTGACGAAATCGGGCGGGAGTTGGAGGCGTTGGCCGCCCGCACCATCGCCGAGCGGGGCGTGCAGTTGATCGCCACCGCGCACGGCAACACCCTGGACAATCTCCTGCTCAACCCTACCCTCTCCGACCTGGTGGGCGGCATCGAAAGCGTCACCCTGTCCGACGAGGAGGCCCGGCGTCGGCGCACGCAGAAGACCATCCTGGAACGCCGTGCCCCGCCCACCTTCGACGTGCTGATCGAGATTCAGGACCGGCAGCGGCTCCTCATCCACCACAGCGTGGCGGAGTCGGTGGACGGCCTGTTGCGCGGTCGCCCGGTGCCGGCGGAGTTGCGGTACCGGGACGCCGCGGGGGAGATTCACGTCGAGCAGTTCGCCCCCCAGTCCATCGAGGAGCGGGAGAGCGGGCGCGGGGGCGAGGTCGCCCCGCTGCCGGCCGCCGCGCCGACCTTCGCGCCGCCCGCCGAGCCCCACGACCCGGTGCGGATTCTCCCCTACGGCATCGCCCGCAATCGGCTGATGAGGGCCTCGAAGCGCATGCACGTCCCCGTCGTCCTGGTGGACAATCTGGGGCAGGCGGAGGTGCTCGTCACCACCAAAGGGTTCTACCGCAAACGGCCCCGGCTGGTGGCGGACGCCGAGCGGCGCGGGCTGCCGGTCTACGTCCTGCGGGCCAACACCGTGGCGCAGATGGAGGCCTGTCTGAGCGACGTTTTCGACCTGGAGCATGCTCCCACCGACCCGCTGCAACAGGCCCTCCGTGAGGCGGAGGAGGCCATTCGACAGGTGCTGAACGGCGTGCCGGAGGTGCTCCTTTCGCCGCAGAACGCCTACATCCGCCGCCGTCAGCACCAAATGGCCCAGGCCGCCAACCTGACCTCGCGGTCGCAGGGGAAAGAGCCGAACCGGCGGGTGTTGATCTACCGCGAGTGAGCCGTATGTTCATCACCTTCGAAGGCCCCGACGGCAGCGGGAAGACCACTCAGGCCCGCCTCCTGGCGGAGCACCTGCGCCGACGGGGGTACACCGTCGTGTTGACCCGCGAGCCGGGCGGGACCCCCATCGGCGACCAAATCCGCGCCATCCTGCACGACCCGCGCAACACGGCGATGGACGCCCGCGCGGAGATTCTGCTCTTCTCCGCCTCCCGCGCCCAGCACGTCGCCCGGCTCATCCGCCCCGCGCTGGCGCGGGGGGAGATCGTCATCAGCGACCGGTACGCCGACAGCACCCTGGCCTACCAGGGGTATGGGCGCGGGCTCGATTTGGAGCATCTGCGGGAGATCACCGCTTTCGCCACCGGAGGGCTGACGCCGTCCCTGACGCTCTACCTGGACATCGCGCCACAGGACGGGTTACGGCGGCGACGGCTCGGCGGCGGGGAGTGGACGCGCTTAGACGCCGAAGCGTTGGAGTTTCACGAGCGGGTGCGGGCAGGGTACGAGGCCCTGGCCCGTCTGGAACCGGAGCGGTGGGTGCGGGTGGACGCCGCCCGCCCCGTCGAGGAGATTCAGGAGGAGATCCGGGCCATCGTCGAGGGGAGATTGCGGGCCGCGCGGGGATAGGAGCCTCCCCTCTCCTCCGTGGAGAGGGGAGGGGTGAGGGAATCAATGCTCGTGGTCGTGGCTGTGCTCGTGACTGTGGTCGTGGTCGTGCAGGCCGAAGTCCTCCGCGCCGCCCGCGCCGGCCAGATCCGGCATTGACTTCTCGATCTCCTCCGGCGACTCGCCGGCCTCCAGCCGTCCGACCACCTCGTCGAACTCCGGGCCCAAGTCCTCCCCGATCTCCTCGCCCATCTTGCGCATCCAGCGGCCCAGGCTCTTGGGGTCGTTCTCATCCAGGTCGGGGAGCCCGCTGAGGTCGCTCAGATCCTCCAACCGGCTCTCCTCGGAGCGGACGACGCGGACGCGGGAGACCAAGCGGGTCAGGTGGTCGCTTTGGCAGTAAGGACAGGTCGCCGTGCCTTTCTCGGCCTCGGAGAAGGTGCGCCAGAAGATGGAGACCCGGCGACCGCAGTTTTGACAACGGTACTCGTAAATCGGCATGGCAACTCCCTCCTTGTGTGTTCGAGGCGAAAGTATACCAGTTTGCCCGCTCAACCGCAAGTGGGGGTGACTCCGGCAAAGAGGTCGCCGGCGGCACAGTTCGAAATGCTCCGCCCATACCGTTGCGGGGCTCCGTGCGCGAACGGCCTTCATCGGCCCGTGATTGAACGAGGTGACAATGGGGAAGAAGCGCAAGAAGCAACCGAAACAGCCGCTCAGCCAGGCGCAACGATTCTGGCTCTGGCTGGGGAAACGGCGGTGGGTAGTGCAGATCATCTCCGCCCTGGGGCTCAACTCCTACTTCACCCGCTTGGTGACGAAGGGGATCCCCTGCCCGGCCCTCAACTGCTACGCCTGCCCGGCCTCCTCCTTTGCCTGCCCCATCGGGACGTTGCAGCATTTCGTCGAGCGGAGCAAGCCGCCGCTGTACGTCCTGGGCGTGATCGGGCTGGTGGGAGCCCTCATCGGGCGGGGGAGTTGCGGCTGGTTCTGTCCCTTCGGCTGGTTCCAGGAATTGGTCTACAAACTGCCGGTGCCCAAGTTGCGGCTGCCCAACCGGTTCAACTGGACGCGGTACATCGTCCTGGTGGTGCTGGTGCTCATCATCCCGTTCCTGACGCGGGAGCCCTGGTTCTGCAAACTGTGTCCCGCCGGGGCGCTGGAGGCCGCCATCCCGGTCGCCCTGACCTCCTCCGACATCCGCGCCCTGATTGGGACGATGTACTGGGTCAAAATCTTCATCTTCGGGGGACTGCTGGCCTGGATGACCACCACCCAACGCCCCTTCTGCCGCTGGATCTGCCCGCTGGGGGCCCTGTGGTCGCCGTTCAACCCGGTCAGCGCGTTTCAGTTGGACGTGGATCTGGACAATTGCAAGAAGTGTGACCTGTGCCGGGCGGCCTGCCCGGTGGACATCCGGGTGTACGAAAACCCGGTCTCCGACGCCTGCATTCGCTGCTTGCAGTGCGTCGAAGTCTGCCCGACGCAGTGCATCACGGTGGTATCGCCTCGGGGGATGGACTAGAGGTCTAGAGGTCAAGAGGCCGGCGGTGGAGCCAGGCGGAGGCGGACGAAGAGCCAGGGAGCGACCAATCCTGCCCAGAGGCCGACCAGGAAGTAGCGCACGATTCGCAGCGTGAAGTAGAGCGGCTCCCCCTCGGCGGGGAACAATGCGCTCAGCCCGACGTAGACGAGCAGTATGCCCACTGTCCCCACGAGGTAGCGGGCCACGCGCTGCCACACCGGGCCGGCGGCGCGGAAGTGGCCGACCCGCCGTAACAGCACCTCCCCGCCGACTCCCATACCGGCCAGCACCGCCAGCGGGCTGGCGGTCCCTTTGGCCGGATGGAGCAACAACAGTCCCAGCGGGACGAGGAGCGCAGCCGCCACCCGCTCGGACGGGCGCAGCGACCGCAGCCACTCTTCGACCCGCCGTCCTCGCCACAGGTAGAGCCCCAGTATCAGCCCCCCGACGGCCCAGCCGGCCAGGACGTCGGTGGGGAAGTGAACCCCCAGATAGACGCGCGAGAGGCCGACCGCCGCCATCAACAGCAACGCGGCGGCCCACAGCCACCGCCGCCGGAACTCCGCCGCGATGACGCCCCAGGCGACCACCACCGATTGGGAGTGCCCGCTGGGCAGCCCGTACCCGCTCGCCGGGTGCAGTTGGACGGAGGGGTCCAACTGGAACGGGCGCGGCTGGGCGAAGAAATCCTTGAGGCCCACGTTGACGTAGGTCGAGAGGAGGAAAGTCACGGCCAGCCGGAGGCCGATGGTGAAATCCACGCACCAGAGGAGAAAGGGGAGCAACAAGAGGTAGAACTGCTCTTCGCCTAGGAAGGTGACGGCCTTGAAGAGCGCATCCGGTAGAGGGCCGTGGATGAGTTGCACGGTGCGAATGAACTCCAGCCCCCATTGCCAAATTGTGTCCATAGAGACCTCCAACCGGTCATCCCGCAGTCTCCGAGCCTACGGCCTCGCTTCCGCGATGAGAGGATGGTTGAGCGGACGCAGGGCCCGCTCCACCTCGTCCATCAACTCCTCCATCGAGAACGGCTTGGGGACGAAACTGGCCGCTCCCAGCGCGATGAGCCGCTTCCGCTCCTCATCGGTGTCGGCGACGTGGGCGGAGATGGCGATAATCGGTATCGTCTGCGTCACTACGTCCCGCTTGAGGTGGCTCAGAGCCTCGTAACCGTCCATCCCCGGCAGCCGCAGGTCGAGCAGGATGAGGTCGGGGCGGTAACGGCGGGCCATCGCCAGGGCCTCGTACCCGTTGGCCGCCACCAGCGAGGTAAAGCCGATCTGCCGCATCGTCGTCGAAAGCAGCCCCACCGTGTCGGCGTCGTCGTCCACGATGAGGACGCGCCCTTGCCACACCAACGCCCGCTCGACGCTGTCCAGTAAGTCGTCTTTGTCCACCGGCTTGGTCAGGTAGTCCGCCGCCCCCAACGCCCGCGCACTGCCGTCGTCCTGCACGACGGTGTGGATGATGACCGGAATGTCGGAGGTGGAGGGGTGCTCCTTGAGAGCCTTGAGCACCTCCAGGCCGTCCACATCGGGGAGCAGCATATCCAGGATAATCAAGTCGGGCTGCTTCTTGCTGGCCCAGGCAATGACGCGCCCCCCGCGCCCCAGGATGGAGACCCGATAGCCGTTCTGCTCCAACTGCATCTTGACCAGGTTGGCGGCGTCGGGGTCGTCGTCCACCACCAAGATAGTGCGCACGCGGGCCATCAGGCGCGGCGGGAGACGGCGGCCCTCCTCTTCAGCCTGGGTCGGCACCGGCAGGATGAAGGTGAACGTGCTCCCCTTGCCGCGCTCGCTTTCCACCCAAATGCGCCCGCCGTGCATTTCGACGAACATCTTGACGATCGGCAGTCCCAGCCCCGTCCCGCCGACCTCCTGCACCAGCGGGTCGTCGGCGCGGTAGAACCGCTCGAAGATGCGGCCCAGATCCTCCGGGGCGATGCCGATGCCGGTGTCCTCCACATCCACCCGGACGGCCCCCTCGACCAGGTAGGCCCGCACCTCGATCCGCCCTCCGTTGGGCGTGTAGCGGATGGAGTTCCCCACCAAGTTGGTGAGCACCTGATTGAGCCGGTCGCGGTCTCCCATCACATCGGGCAGTCCCCCGGCGACCCGGTAGGTGAGCGACTGCTGCTTCGCCTCCGCCTGTCCCGCCAGCGCGTTGACCACGTCGGCGATCACGTCCCCAATCTGAATCGGCTTGGGCTCGAAGCGCACCCGCCCCGTCTCCACCCGTGAAATGTCCAGCAGGTCGTTGATGAGAGCGGTCAGCCGCTCGGCGTTGTTGCGGATGATCTCCAAAAACTTCCTCTGATTCTCGTTCACCTCGCCGACGGCCCCGGCGTAGAGCAGGTCGGTATACCCCTTGATGGCGGTCATCGGCGTGCGCAGTTCGTGGGAGACGTTGGAGACGAACTCGCTCTTGGCCCGGTCCGCCTCCACCTCTTTGGTGATGTCGCGGAGAACGGTGACGACCCCCAGAAACTCCCCCCTGGGGGTCAGGACGGGGGAGAGGTGGGCGTGGACGACCCGCTCGTCCACCTCGAGGACGGTCTGGAACGCCTTGCGCACCTCGACATCCGACGCGCCGAGGAGGGCCTCCATCGCGGCGACGGCGTCGTCCCGTCCGTGGGAGCCGAAGACGGAGAACAGGGCGTGGAAATCCTGCCCTAGCAGTTGGGAGGCGGGGATGTTCAGGATGAACTCGGCGGCCGGGTTGACGAGAATCGTCTGCCCGTCGGCGTTGTTCACCACCACCCCGTCGGCGATCGAGGTGAGGATGGCCTGGCTCTTGGTGCTCTCCTCCTGCTGGTGACGGAGCATCTGCCCCAATTCCTGCGCCTGCTGGGTGATGAGGCGGTAGACCTCGGCGTTGCCGATGGCGTTGGCGATCTGGCTGAGGATGGAGCGGAACAGGCGGGCGTGGCTGCGCTCGAAAGCCGCCGGGCGGGGGTCGGCGACGGCCAGCAGCCCCATGAACGCGCCGTTGGCGACCAGCGGGGCGACCATCAGGGAGCGCATGTCCGGTGCGCTCAACATCTCGACCCACTCCTCCTCCGGTTGTTCGGCGGAGAGGTCGTCCACCTTGAGGAGCGCGTCGGCCTGCCCCAACTGCCAGGCGGCTGGGAGGACGGAGAGCGGGAGCGGCTGGCGGTCCCAGTTGATGGCGGCCTTCGGGACGACGTTGTGGGCTGCGCTGTCCACCAGGAAGACGGCCCCCCGTTCCGCCTTGATGGCCGCCATCACCTCGGCCAGCGTCTTGTGGAGCATACGGTCTAGGTCGAGGCTGCCGGTCAGTTCCCTGGCGATTTCGTAGAGCGTCTCCAACTGAGTCTTGTCGGCGGAGAGCCGCTCCGCCACGTCGCCGAGGTGACGGGCCAGGGTCAGCGACAGTGCGCTGAGCCGCGCCCCGGCCGTCCGCGCGTCCCCGTCGGACGGCAACAGGCTGTAGATGGCCGCCGTCAGCCCGTCGGCGACCGCCGTCAGGTCGGCCGGGGGGACGTGGTGCTGCTGCATCTCATCGTCGGCCCACCGGTGGATGACGGCCTCCCGCGCCTCGCGGCTGGCCGCCGTCAGCGAATCGAGCAGCGGCCGCCAGCGGGCGACGCGCTCGGCGGGGGACAAAGCAAGGTAGGCCGGGGGGATTTCCATCGCCTCCGGCCACCGCGCCTCGATCTCTGTGCGGGTCTGTTCCAACCAAGAAGTGAAATCCAAATTCATACTCTATCCTCCGGCTGCGCGAGACCATTGTAGCGCAAACGGGAGGAAAAGAGGTTACGGCTGCGTTACGGTTGGGTTATGACGTTTCCGCCGCCGGGCGTTGCGGATGATTTCGCGGTATTTCTGGCGCAGTTGCGCGGGCGAGAGTTTCCGTCCCCCCTCGAAGTAAGCCATCGCCACCTGACCGATCGCCTCCGTCCCCAAGCCGGTGATGGTGGCCCCGACCAGCCAGCCGGGGCCGGGCAACGCCTTGCCCAGTTCGGCGGCCAGGTAGCGGAGGGCGACCCCGCCGGCAATGGTGGTCAGCAGTTCGCGGGCGTGGCGCACCGTCAGCGACTCGCCGTAGATGGCCGCGATGCGCAGCACCAGCCGCACCTGCGAGGCCAGCAGGAGCGGGATGTCCACGCCGGGGATTGGCTCGGCGGCGATGATGGCGTTGAGCAAGGCGGTGCTGCGGATGAGACGCTGGCACAGTTGGTGACGGTAATCGGGCAAGGCCCGTCCCAGGGCGACCGCCATCCAGGGGTGGGCTTCGACGATCGCCGGCATCAGCCGCTCGCCTACGCCGGCCCCGGTCTTGGCGGAGATGGGGATGACAGTCGTCTTCAATTTCTGTTCGACATCGGCCAGGGCCTCCTCCAGGTCGCGTTTGATCAAGTCGGTCTTGTTCAGGGCGACGACCAGCGGCACGCCCAACTCGCGCAGTGATTCGTAGAGGTCGTAATCCGACTGGCGCAGACCGGCGGAAGCGTCCAGCACCAGCACCACCACGTCGGCGGACTCGGCGGCTTGGCGGGCGATGGCGGCCCGGTCCACGCCGCCGACCTCGCCGAAGCCGGGGGTGTCAACGAGGACGAAGGGGCCGATCTCCTCCGTCACCAAGTCGGTCGTGGTGCCGGGAATGGCCTTGACCGGCGAGACTTTGCGCCCCTTGAGCCGGTTGAAGAGGGTGGATTTGCCGGAGTTGACCGGCCCGACGATGGCCAGCCGGGCGTGAATCTCCTTCTCGACATCGAGGGAAAGTTGCTCCCAGTCCGTAGCCTGGAGCAACTCGCGGATGTCGGCGAGACGGGTAGGCAGAGAGGGCATCGTATTGACCTCGGTTCTTCGCTTTCGCAGGCCGACGGAGGCCGTTCCTCACTTCCCCGGACACTGCGCGGCGACTTCGGGGGCGATATGCTTGTTCCCGTAGGCCCGGTCGAAGTGGTCGCTGAAATCCTGGGCCAGTTTCCGCGCCCGCTCGTCGTAGGCCGCCTTGTCCGTCCAGGTGTTGCGGGGGAAGAGCACCTCAGCCGGCACGCCGGGGCAGGTCGTGGGGATGAGGATGTGGAACAGCGGATCCTCGACATATTCCACGTCGTCCAACTGGCAGGTCAGCGCGGCGTTGACGATCTCCCGCGTCAGGTGAATGTCCATCCGCTGCCCGACCCCATACGGCCCGCCGGACCAGCCGGTGTTGACCAGGTAGACCTGCGTCCCGTGCCGACGCATCTTCTCCCCCAGCATCCGGGCGTAGACATCGGGGTTGCGGGGCATGAACGGCTCGCCGAAGAAGCGGGAGAAGGTCGAGACCGGGTCCACAATCCCCGTCTCCGTCCCGGCCAGTTTGCTGGTGTACCCCATCAGGAACCAGAGCATTGCCTGTTCGGGGGTCAGTTTGGCGACCGGCGGCAGCACCCCGTTGGCGTCGGCGGTCAGGAACAGGATGGTACGGGGATGGCCGCTCGTGGAATCGGGCTTGATGTTGCTCAAATAGGTCAGGGGATAGGAGGCCCGCGAGTTGGGGGTAAACCGCTCGTCGTCCACGTCGAAGACCCCCCAGGGGTACATCATACAGTTCTCGACGATCGCCCCGTGGTCGAGATAGTCCGCCTCGTGGAAGACGGCGTTCCAGATCTCCGGCTCCTTGTCCTGGCGCAGATTGATCAACTTGGCGTAACAGCCGTTTTCGAAATTGGCGATTCCGTTGTCGGCCCAACCGTGCTCGTCGTCGCCGAGGAGGGCGCGGCGCGGGTCGGCGGAGAGGGTAGTCTTGCCGGTGCCGGAAAGCCCCAGGAGCAGGGCGCAGTCCCCCTCCGGCCCCTCGTTGGCGGAGCAGTGGAGCGGCAGGATGCCCTCACCGGGGAGGATGTAGTTCATCACGGTGAAGATGAGTTTCTTCACGCTGCCGCCGTAGGCCGAGCCGTAGACCACTCCCAGCCGCCGGTCGAAGTCCATCGCCACCGCCATGTCGGAGGTGCGTCCGTCGGGCAGGCGGCGCAGACGGCCCTCGTAGCGGGCGCGGTCGAGTTTGTCGTAGGGAGCGACCAACAGCGTGAACCCCCGTTCGGCGAAGATGCTGCGCTCGATGTCCTCCGGGATGGGGCGAAACATGTTGTCGGTGAACAAGGCGGTCAGGGCCCAGTAGGAGACCGTGCGCACCGGCAGGGCGTAGGAAACGTCCGCCCCGACTACCCGGTCGGTGATGTAGACCTGCTCCTTCGCGGCGAGAGTCTCCAGGGCGTCCTCCCACAGCATGTCGAACGTCTCCGGTTCCAGGGGGATGTTGTTGGGCGAGTCCCAGTCTATGGTGTCCGCGCTCTCCGGGTGGCGGACGATGTAGGTATCTTTGGGACTGCGGCCGGTGGATTCCGGCGGAGTCCAGGTCGCCAACGCGCCGTTGGCGGCGACGATCGCTTCCCGTCTGTCCACGGCGTCTTGGATGAGTCGGCGTCGGGGCAGATTGTCCAACACATTTTTGTGACCGGCCAGCATAGCGGCCAGGTCGGACAGATGGGTTTGTGCTGTCACTGATGAGCCTCCTCAGTTGAAATCATTTCACCCTCCCGCCGGTCGCGGGAGGGTGGGCACTCAGACGAAGATTTTGCCCGGATTCAGGATGCCGTGCGGGTCGAGGGCCTGCTTGATGCTCTTCTGCACCTCGACCGCCACCGAGCCCAGGGCCATCTCCAGGTAGGGGCGTTTCAGCACGCCGACGCCGTGCTCACCGGAGAGCGACCCGCCCAGTTCGACTGCCGCGCGGAACAGGTCGCCGACGGCCTGCTCCACCCGCTCGAACTCCTCCGGGTCGCGCTTGTCGAACAGGATGTTGGGGTGCAGGTTGCCGTCGCCGGCGTGCCCGAAGATGACGATCGGCAGGCCGTAGCGGGCCGAAATCTCCTTGATGCGGGCGATCATCGCCGGGATGGCGTTGTGGGGCACCGTCACGTCCTCGCCCAGTTTGTTGGGCCGGATGCGCCCCAACGAGCCGGAGATGGAATGCCGCGCGTGCCACATCTCCGCGCTCTCCTCCGGCGTGGCGGCCACCCGCACCTCCCGCGCCCCGTTCTGCCGGCAGACTTCCGCCACGATCTCGATGCCCCGCTCCGCTTCCTCGACGCTGCCGTCGGTCTGGATGATGAGGATGGCTTCGGCGTCGAGCGGCAATCCCAGGTGGAGGTAGTCCTCGACGCTCTTGATGGCGGTCTCGTCCATGATTTCCAGCATGGCGGGGTTGGCGCCGCTGGCGAGCACGGCGTTGATGGCCCGCCCGGCGTCGGCCAGTTTGGGGAAGACTGCCTCGGCGGTGCGCTCCGCCTCCGGCTGCCGGATGAAGCGCACCGTCACTTCGGTGATGACGCCCAGGGTGCCTTCGGAGCCGATCATCAGGTGGAGCAGGTCGTAGCCGGTGACGTTCTTGGTCGCCTTGCCGCCCAGCCGCATGACCCGCCCGTCGGCCAGCACCACCTCCAGCGCGGCGACGTAGTGGCCGGTGATGCCGTACTTGAGGCAGTGAGCCCCGCCGGCGTTGCAGGCGACGTTGCCCCCCAGGGTGGAGTACTCCGCGCTCGACGGGTCCGGCGGGTAGAAGTACCCCTCGCGGGCCAGCGTCCGCGCCAGGTCGGAGGTGATGATGCCGGCCTGGGCTGTCGCCATCATATTCTCGCGGTCTATCTCCAGCAGTTCGGTCATCCGGGTCAGCGGCATGGCGATGCCGCCGCCGAACGGAATCGAGCCGGCGGCCAGGCCGGTGCCCATTCCGCGCGGCACGACGGGGATGCGCTCCCGATTGGCGACCTTGAGCACCTCGGCGACCTCCTCCGTCGAGCCGGGCAGGACGACCAGGGTGGGGCGGGCGGAGGTGAAGGTGGCGTCGTAGGAGTAGGCCACCAGGTCCACCTCCGAGGTGAGGACGTAATCCTCACCGACGATAGATTTCAGTTCGTCAATCACGCTCATCATTCTTCCTCCATCTGCCTCAAGACCACTTCGGCCAGGTCCATCACCCGCACGCGGATTTTCTCCCGCCGGGCCGCGCCGGCCAGAGTGCGCTTGCACTGCTGGCAGGAGACGACGATGTATTTCGCCCCGGCGTCCTGGGCCTGCTCCAACCGGCGGCGCGGCAGCGACCGGGCCAGGTCGCGGTTGAACGTTTCCAGATTGCCGCCCCCGCCGCAGCAGAGCGATTTGGCGTGATGGTCGGCCATCTCGACCAACTCCACCTCCGGGATGGCCCGCAGCACGTCGCGCGGGGGCTCGAAGATGCCGCTCTTCCGTCCCAGGTCGCAGGAGTCGTGGTAAGTGACCGTCGCGTCCCAGGGCTTGAGGTGCAGACGCCCGTCCTGGGTCAGTTCGGACAGTAACTCCGTCTCGTGAATCACCTCCAGGCCGTCCAGCGCGTCCTCGCCGAGCAGTTCCGGGTAGGTGTGTTTCCACATGTGGTAGCAGGAGGGGCAGGACATCACCACCCGCCGGGCCCCGGTCGCCCGCGCCGCCGCGATGTTGTGCCGGGCCAGGTCGGCGGCGCGGTCCGCCTCCCCGTTGAGGTACATCGGGTAGCCGCAGCACCGCTCCTCGTCTCCCAGGAGGGCGTAGTCCACCCCGGCCCGCTCCATAATCTGCACCAGCGACTGGGGGATGCTGTAACTGGCCGGGAAGAGGGAGGAGACGCAGCCGACAAAGTAGGCCACCTCCGCCGGGCCCTCGTGGTCGAGTCCGGTCGGCGGCGTCTCCAGATTGGCAGTCCAGCCCAGTCGCTGCTCGTTCGGTTCGTTGGAGATGTTACCGGCCGTCGCAATCACATCGTCCAGGCGGTGCAGCGGCTCCGGCAGCAGGCCGGAGTGGGCCAGGTCTACCCGTACATGCGTCAGAATCACGTCCAACTGTACCCCGCTGGGACAGATTTCGCGGCAGGCCTCGCACATCAGGCAGTTGTAGAACCGGTTGGCGTAGATTTCGTCGGTCGTCAGCCCCTCCTCGCCGACGGCGCGGTAGAGGGCCACCCGTCCGCGCGGCGAAAGCGACTCGATGCGCGTCTCGCGGTAAATCGGGCAGACGGAGAGGCATTTACCGCACCGGATACATTGCAGGTACAACTCTTCGGCGACTGCTGGAACTGTGGGGGTCATAGTTTGTTCTCCGTTTGTGATTTGTCGCAACCGTCCGCAGGAGGGGCTGCGATTGGAAACGAAGACACCCCAGCGGTGGTCGAGAGGGCTGGGGTGTCACGTCCCGAAGGTTATTTTCGCAAGAAATCCTTGAGTTTGCGGGCGTGGGTGGGGTGACGCAGGCGGCTCAGGGCCTGGGCCTCGATCTGCCGTACCCGCTCGCGGGTGACGCCCAACTTGCGGCCCACTTCCTCGAGGGTGTACGTCTCCCCGTCCACCAGCCCGTAGCGCAGTTGGAGGATGCGCACCTCGCGCGGCGGGAGGTCTTGCAGGATGACGTGGAGCAATTCCCGCAACATCGAGGAGGTGACTTCATCGTCGGGGGCCGCGCTGTCCTCGTCCTCGATGAAGTCGCCCAGTTTGCTGTCCCCCTCGTCGTCGGTGGGCATATCCAGCGAAAGCGGGCGGCGGGCGACTTTCAACATCTCCTCCGCCTTGCGGGTAGGAATCTCCATCGCCGCCGCCAACTCCTCCGAGGTCGGCTTGCGGCCCAGTTCCTGCGTCAGCCGGTGGGCGATGCGCAGCAGTTTGTTGATTTGGTCGCCCATGTGAACCGGCACGCGGATGGTGCGGCTCTGGTCGGCGATCGCGCGGGTGACGGCCTGCCGAATCCACCACGTGGCGTAGGTCGAGAACTTGTGGCCGCGCTTGTAGTCGAACTTGTTGGCGGCGCGAATCAGGCCGATGTTCCCCTCCTGGATGAGGTCGAGGAAGGGGACGCCGCGCCCGATGTACTTTTTCGCCACGCTGATGACCAGCCGGGAGTTGGCACGGATGAGGTGTTCGCGGGCCGCCAGACCGTCTTCGACGATGCGCTGCAACCGTTCCCGTTCCTCCGGGTCGAGTCCGTCCTGACTGAGTTTCTCCCTGGCCTGCTGACCGGCCTCCATGCGCTTGGCGAGCATCACTTCCTCTTCGGCGGTGAGGAGCGGCACGCGCCCGATCTCCTTGAGGTAGAGCCCGATGGTGTCGTCAATGGCGATGGTGTCGAAGTAGGCTTTCTGGTCGGCGGCGGACTCCAGGATGGTGGGGGTCGGCATAGCCGCTTCTTTTGTCTTGTCGTCCAGCGGGCCGATCTCGATGCCGTCCTCGATGAGGGTCGCCAGGATGTCCTCTAGTTCCTCGATGTTCTCCTCCGCTTGGGGGAAGGCGGTCAGGATGTCGTCGTAGGTGACGAAGCCCTGGTCGGCGGCCTTCGCCAACAGGTAATCCTCACCGGTCATAGACTCGGCGATTTCCTCGATTTCGATCGGTTCGTCAATCAGTTCGGTATCTGTGCGTAAGGTCATATTCGGCTCTTGCAGTTGGTATGGATTTGGCGGGATTGGAACCGCTACCCAACCGGCACTACTATACCACATTTTAAGGCTGTTTGTCAACCCCCAATTTCAAAAAAACGCGCTTGTCCTCGAAATGCGAGTGCCGGGTAGGCGAAGGCACTGCCTTCGCCTACCCCTTTGACCATCAGCGGAAACGCGCCGCGTCCTCAAGATGCGAGCCGTCCGGCGGGGCGGTGGCCGACGTCCAGCAGATGCCAGGCATGCGGGAGATGTTCCAACACATCCCCGGCGGTCATCCCGGCCGCGCCGACCAGTTCCCGCGCCAACTCCCCCGCCAGGCCGTGCAGGTAGGCCCCGGCGACGGCGGCCTCGAAAGCCTCCACTCCCTGCGCCAGGAGCGCGACGATCGTCCCGGCCAGCACGTCGCCGGTCCCGGCCGTCGCCAGGCCGGGGTTGGCGAACGGCTCGATGACGGCCCGTCCGTCGGGGGCGGCGACGACGGTATACGCCCCCTTCAACACGACGAAGTGCCCCCAGGCAGCGGCCTGTCCCCGCGCCACGGCCAGCCGGTCGCCCTGCACCGCGCCGGTGCGGACGCCCATCAGCCGCGCCATCTCGCCGGGGTGCGGGGTGAGCACCGTCCCCGGCGGCAGGCGGGCGGGCCAGTCCTCCAGTTCGGACAGGATGTTCAGCCCGTCGGCGTCCACCACCAGCGGCGGGAGCGCGACCCGGCTCAAGACGCGCTCGACGAACGTCCGGGTCTCCGGCGTGCGGCCCAGGCCGGGCCCGATGAGGAGCGCGTCGTACCCCGCCGACCGCTCTCCCACCAGGTCGGCGGCCGGGGGCGCGAGGGGCCTCGGCGCGCCCCGGGCGGGGAGCCCCCGGCCGCGGACCCCTACTGGGCCGCCTACAGGCGGGCGCTCGAAAGGGGGT
>JALWUZ010000441.1 GCA_027079895.1 Anaerolineae bacterium | reverse complement strand
GGCCACGCCGCCGTCGGCGTAGGCGGCGGTCAAGCCGGCGGGCGGTTATGTCACCGGGCGGCTGGTGGTGAAGACGAGCGGGCTCGTGCTCCCCCTCCCGCCGGGCAAAAATGAGGTCATCATCGGGAGGGAGGATCCCATCAGCGGCATTTTCCCGGACATTGACCTGACGGATCACGGCGGCGACCGGGGCGGCGTCTCCCGACGGCATGCCCGCCTCTTTGTCCGCGAGGGCGTCCTGTTGATCGAAGACCTGAACAGCAAGAATCACACTTACGTCAACGGGCTGCGGCTGACGCCGGGGGTGCCCCATCCGCTCGGCGATGGGGATGAGATTCGGTTGGGACGGGTGAAACTCGACTACTACGCCCGTTAGACGGGCGGCAAGGGGGTTGTCATGGCGTTGGCTGCCGGCCAAATCCTGCAAGGCCGCTACCGCATCCAGTCCCTGTTGGGGCAGGGGGGAATGGGGGCGGTGTACCGGGCCTGGGACGAGCGTCTCGACATTCCGGTCGCCATCAAGGAGATGACGCCTCAGCCGGGGCTGGACGCGCATACACTGGCGCAACTGCGGCAGCAGTTCCGCCGGGAGGCGCAGGTGCTGGCACGGCTGCATCATCCGCACTTGGTGCGGGTGGGGGATTTCTTCGAGGAGGGGGGGAACGCCTACCTGGTGATGGATTTCGTCGAGGGGGAGGACCTGGCGTCTCTGATTGAGCGGCAGGGGGCGTTGCCGGAGTCGCAGGTGCTGCCCTGGGCGGCGCAGTTGCTGGACGCGCTGGCTTACTGTCACGAGCAGGGGGTGATTCACCGGGACATCAAGCCGCAGAACGTCATCATTCGGCCCGACGGTCAGGCGGTGTTGGTGGACTTCGGGCTGGTGAAGTTGTGGGATCCGAACGACCCGCGCACGCGGACGGCGATGCGGGGGATGGGGACGCCGGAGTACGCCCCGCCGGAGCAGTACGAGATGGAGGCCGGGCACACCGACTCCCGCAGCGACATCTACGGGCTGGGGGCGACGTTGTACCACGCTCTCGCCGGGCAGGCTCCGCCGACCGCCACGCTGCGTATGGCCGACCCGGAGCGGTTCCCCCATCTCGCCCAGGCGGCTCCTCAGGTGAGCGAGCGCACGGCGGCGGCGGTGATGCGTGCCCTGGAGTTGGCCCGGTCACGCCGCTGGCAAAGCGCACGGGAGATGGCGAAAGCGTTGGGCATCTCACGTCCCCTGTTCGTGCTGTCGCCGGAGCAGGAGGCGCCCCCACCACCGCCGCCCCCGCCCGATTACGGCGGCGAGACGCGGGTACTGCCCGGTGCGACGCCTCCGGCCACCGAGACCGAGGTA
>JALWUZ010000440.1 GCA_027079895.1 Anaerolineae bacterium | reverse complement strand
GATCTTCAGACCGCCATCCTGGAGGGCACGTTTTTCGACGTAGTGGAACTGTATCGGCACATCCTCAAGCAAAACATCGAGCGTTCGGAGGAATAAGGAGGCGAGATGAACGCACAGAGCCCGTATCGGCAAAAGGTGTACTACGGCCTGGCCCTGGATCCCATCCACGTGGGCATGGGGGGCTACCGGCTGGGCGAGGTGGATTTGACCATCGTGCGCGAGCCGGGCAGCAACCTGCCCAAGATCCCCGGTTCCAGCCTGGCCGGCTCCGCCCGCGCCTACACCGCTATGGCGACCGGCCGCTATCGCCGCGAGCAACGGTACGACGCCGACGACCAGAAAATCCACTACATCAGTTGCGCCGGCAAAGGGGGCGAGGACGGCTCCGAGCACTGCGGCGAGATGGACTGCCCCGTCTGCACCACCTACGGCTTTACCATCGGCCCCCAGAACCGCAGTTTCCACGGCCTGGCCCAGTTCTACGACGCCCAAGTCCTCTTCTTCCCCGTCCACTCGATGGTCGGGCCGGTGTGGGTCACGTCGCCGCAGGTGCTGGCCGAGGCGGGCTACGACCTGCCGCCGGAGCAGGGGTTGACGGGCGACACCCTGCGCGTCGCCGCCGGAGTCGGCCCCCTGGACCGGGGGCTGAACCTGGGCTGGCTCTTCCTGCAAGTGGAGGACGACGGACTGGACGCCGACGCCATCTGGTCTGCGCTGTCCCTGCCCGACGACCTGGCCCGCATCCGCGAGCGGCTGGTGCTGGTCCCCGACCACATCTTCCCCATCGTGGTGGACAGCAACCTGGAGGTGCGCACATCGGTTTCCATTGACCCGGCCACCGGCGCGGCGGAGGAAGGGGCCTTGTTCACCTACGAGGCCATGCCGCGCGGTACGGTGCTCCGCTTCCCCATCGTTTACCACAACCCGCAGCACTACGTCTTCCCCGTCAAGGATGGAGACGAGACCAGGCCTGAGCCTTTCCCGGCCGAACGGGATTTCGCCTGGGTGCAGGGGAACGTGGAGAAAGGGCTGCGGTTGATGGAGTACCTGGGCGTGGGCGGGATGAGCACGCGCGGCTTTGGCCGGCTGCGGGTGCTGGGCCTGGGGGAAGGAGGAGCATAAGATGAGCGACTATACCCACCTGGAACCGCTTTGCGCCCATTTCGGCAGTCAGATTGTGCAGGACAAGGGCCAGGCCAAAGACCCCAAGCGTCTGGAGACCCTCGTCCGCAACGCGCTGGGGGTGATGCGCGAAGAGGGGCTGTTCGCCTTCTACCTGTACCTGCGCTACCGCTGGGAAGACGGGGGCAAGGTCATCTGGCCGCAGATCCGCGCCCTCTGGCGGGAGGA
>JALWUZ010000439.1 GCA_027079895.1 Anaerolineae bacterium | reverse complement strand
GGGGATGACCGCCAGCGGGCCGGTGTACCCTTTCCGCCGCCAGACTTGCTTCGCCCCCTCACTGCCGACGATGGCGTAGGCGGCCCGGCGCAGGTTGTACCGCTCCATCCACCGGAAGGGTGGGGGGTAGCGGCGGTAGAGGTTCTGCCAGGAGAACCAGAGGGCGCGGGCCCCGACCCGTCCGGCCAGGCGGATGGCGTGGAAGGTGGCGAGGTTGTACGGTTCCTCGTCGGCGTGGACGATGTCGGGGCGGAAGTCGCGCATCCGGCGGCCCAGGCGGGGGTAAAAATGGAGGTGGAAGTCGCCGTTGAAGAGCAGCGGCTCGACGAGCAGTTGGTAGCCGCGCGTGTGGGCCCGTTCCAACGTCACCGTCCGGCTGCCATCGTCCCAGGAGGGGGGGACGATGACCTGTAACTCCACATCGGGGAAGGCGGCGATCTCCTCCAACTTCCGTTGGTAGGCTCCCACCAGGCAGGCTTTGGAGAGCATCAGGACGCGCATAAGCGGCTCCGGAGGGGGTGTTTGACAAGCACTTGCATTGTGCTATAATTTGCCCGCTTTGGCAAGTCTGGATGAAGACGGGGATGGCCACTCGTTGGGGAACTCCCCGTTTTCTGTTGTATTAGTCGCAGGAGGAAGACCGTGTTGCGAAAGTGGGTTCTAGTCAGCGGGTTGCTGGTAGTTTGCGCTTTGTTGACCACGACATGGCCCGTATCCGCCTCGTTGCCTCTCCCGGAAGAGGGCCCGAATCTGTTGAAGAATCCCGGCTTCGAGGGAGGGTTCTACGATTACGCGGCGATGACAGGCAGCGCGGCCAGTCTGAAACTCGGCAACGGGTGGGAGCCGTGGTACGTCAATGAGGGGGAGATCGAACCGACCTGGAAGAACCGGATCCCAGAGTACAAATCGCCCGGCGCGTCGGACACGCTGCGCATCCACAGCGGCAGTTATTCCCAGCAATACGGCATCACCTTCGCTACCCACCTGGCCGGTATCCTGCAACGGGTGGAGGGGATCACGCCCGGCTCCCGGCTGCGCTTCTCGATGTGGGGCTATCTCTACGCCAGCGAGCAGGGGCCCAGGAACGCCCACATGAAGGTGGGGATTGACCCCACCGGCGGCAAGGATCCTTTCGCCCCCCAGGTGGTCTGGAGCCCGGAGGTCAACGCGCTCGCCATCGGCCCGAACTCCGACGCCGCCTGGCATCTCTTCTCGGTGGAGGCGGTGGCGGAGGGGAACGCCGTCACCGTGTTCACCTACTCCAACCCCGATTGGCCGGCCCGTGACATCACCGCCCAGTGGGACGACGGTAGCCTGGTGGTCATCGGCGAGGCACAGACGCCGACCAATAC
>JALWUZ010000438.1 GCA_027079895.1 Anaerolineae bacterium | reverse complement strand
ATATGTGCGCTCTGACAATCAAGTCCCAGCGCCTTAACTGCCTGTACGGCAATCAGGGCTGTTCAATGCTAAAACCCATCATATTTCAACAGTCGATCTAAACTGAGTGCATTGTCGTATAAAGCTAAACTGATATTTTCAATTTCATTAAACCGCAATAAGTTAAAAGCAAATGATCTCAGCAGTGCAAAAATACTTGGATTCACTCGAATTCTGCTGGCATCTTCATCAAACCGAGTATCTCGAATGTGATGCAATTTGTTTTCAACTCCCCAGTGTTTCCTAATCGCTGTATTGGCTTGTTCTGCTGTAAGCTCTAAGTCACAAAGGTAGTAGGAGGTCTCTTCTGAGTAGTCAAAATCTTTCTTTCGGGTATTAAAACGTTCAACTTTTCTTTCAACACGAATGAGTGTTTTGAAATGATTATGCCATTCTTTTGTTCCACTATTTGGCTTAAGTAACCAAGTCGATGCAACGCGCGTTTCGATTCGATTATGCTTACCAATATCATGTGTTTTATGCGTATCATTGAGGCATTCATTATTACTATACAAGACCATTGCATCATGCAGTGTGGGTTGATTACGCTTAAGTTGAACAAGTAAATGGTTATTGCTTGCAAGCACTGTTTCAACTGTTTTTTTGAGTGTGTAGTGCATCCAAAGTGAAGAGTTGTTCAGATAGGTTCAACTCTTCTACAATACGTTGTACTGCCTGTATTTCATGCTCTTTTTCACCATCCTCATCGGTTATCCATATATGCCCAAGTACAAGCTCACTATCTGTTGCCAAAGCACTGAGAACTTGAGCCGCTTTTTTGTCTTCAAAATGATCAAAGCTTCCTCTGAGTACTTTTCCATCCATTGCAATACTTCCATAGGCTTCTGATTTATCTTGAAGGTGTGATGCATGTTGACGGAAAGCATTTTCAACTTTCTCTACCTCTAACAGATGGAGGGCGTAACGAATTGTGTTGTGAGCAGGTGCTTTTTTCCAGCTTATATCACACAATTGATTGAGTCGCTCTCTATGGGCATGTATAAATCTCTGTATCTTTCGGTAAGAGGTAGAACCTGAGAGAACAGCCATAATACAAAAAAGAAGGAGAGAACCAAGGTCATATTGCTTTCCTTGTCCTCGTCGTGGATCTGGAATTTCTTGTAAGTAGTTAACCAATTTCATTTTATTATTCTTATTCTTGTTATTTCAGTGCCTTATTATTGTAACTCAATTTCCCTTAATTAGAATTGAACAGCCCTGCATTATAAGCTGATATTTTACCATCAGTTACAGAAACACTTTGGTCTGCAACCCAGGCACTGGAAATGTTTTTTAGTGTTTGGCTTGCTCGG
>JALWUZ010000437.1 GCA_027079895.1 Anaerolineae bacterium | reverse complement strand
CCGGTACCCCGCGCCCCTGCTCGTCCTGCACGACGACCTCGATGCGCTCCCCCTGCCCGTCGCACAACTGCTCCTGCTTCACCACCCGCAGCCGGGCGATGAACTCCGGCGTGGGGGTCGGCGGTACGGGCGTGAAGGTCGGGTAAGCGGTCGGCGTCGCCAGCGGCGAGAAGGGGTAGGACGTGGCGGTCGGCGGGCGCGTCGGCCGGGGGGTAGCCGTCGGTGCGGGGGATGGCGTTACCGTCGGCGTGGAGCGGACGACGTGGGTCGGCGCGGCCTCCGGCGTGCGCAGATAGATTCCAATCGCCGGAGTGCGGGCCCCGAACTCCTGGGCCAGGGCCGCCAGTCGGGACAGGCTCGCCGACGGCCGCCCGGCGGCGGCCTCCGCCTCGAGCAAATCCCCCAGCACGGCGGCGACCTCCTCCCGGTCGAGGTCGGAGAGCCGGGCGCGGGCCCGCTCCAAATCCCCGTCGGCGACGTAGGAGAGGGCCGCCAGCCGCACCCAATCCGCCCGGTAATCCTCCCGCAAGAAATGGGGGGCGGTGTTGACCAGTTGCACCGGCGAGACGACCCAGGTGTAGGTCAGCCCCACCGCCAGCCCCAGCGTCAGCCCCAGCAGCAGGACGAGGAGCCGCCCGCGCGGGGAGAGGGAGTGGGTCACGGCGACACCTCCAGGTAGGGGGTCAACGCGGCCGGCAGCGAACCGAGGGCCCAGGCCAGGCGGGCCAGGCGGGCGATGTCGGCCGGGTCGCCGCCGGACTCCACCAGCCGTCCGGCCAGTTCGATGGCCGGGCCGGCGGGATGGACGGGGTCGAGCAGGGCCAGCCGCTCACGGGCGCGGGCGAGGTCGCCGTCCACCTGGTAGGCGGTGGCGGTCATCAGAACGTAGTCGTCCCGGTAATCCTGTCGCAGCACGTCCGGGGCGGTGTTGGTGTACTGAACCGGCCACACTCCCCAGCCGATGGCGAATCCCAACGCCAGGCCGATGGCGGTGCCGACCGCCGTCAGGCGCAGCAAGCGAGCGAACATCGAAACTCCTCTCCACGCCTCCCCGCGCCCGCACGGAAGGGCACAGGGGGGGGGAAGCAATCCCTTACCGCCGCAGCGAGCGGTACTTGACCATCTCGTAGTACGCCATCAGCAGGCTCAGCCGCAAGCCGTGCAGCCCGTCCCGCAGGCCGCGCAGGGTGACGAATCGCCACCAGAAGTGCCGCACCGCCTGGGTGTAGGGGGTGTAGAAACGCGGCCTGACCCCCTGACGGCGCAGAATCTCCACGTCGTAGGCGGTGTACCGCCGCTGCCGGGCGATGAAATCCTCCAAGTCGGTGTAGTTGTAGTGGATGAGCGGGTGGCGCAGATACCCCTCCGGCCCGTCCACGACCGCCACCTCATGCACCGGACGCTCCCAGCGGGCCCGGTCGCGCCGCACCAGCCGCATCTGATAGTCGGGATACCAGCCGGCCCCCAGCGTCAGCCGCCCGAAGATGTAGTTGTGTCGGGGGACCCACCAGGCTACCTCCGCCCGGTCGCCGCTCGTCACCCGCCGAATCTCCTCCGCCAGGGCCGGGGTCGCCCGCTCGTCGGCGTCCACGAAGAAGACCCACTCGGCCTCCACCCGGTCGAGGGCGGCGTTGCGCTGGGCGGCGAAGTTCTCGAAAGGGTGTTGGAGCACCTCCGCTCCGGCCTGCCGCGCCAGGGCGACGGTTCCGTCGGTGCTGAAGGAGTCGAAGACTACCCGCCGGTCGGCCCACGCCAGGCTCGCCAGGCAGTCGGCGATGTGTTGCTCCTCGTTCAAGGTGAGGACGATGGCGGTGACGGACATCGCACCCCTCCCGCGGCGTCAGAGAGTCTCCCAGAGGCGGATGATCTGCCGACAGGCGGCCGCCATCTCCGGGGAGGCGGAGCGCATCCGGCGGCGCATCCCGGCCCGCACCAGGAACGAGGCCAGTTTCCGCACCACCGGCCCGTGATGGAGACGGTAGAGCCGCGCCCGGCTCGTCCATAGGTCACGGAAGGAGCGCACCGGCACCCGTCCGGTGGACTGCCCGGCGTGGTGGACGACGCGGGCGGTCGGCACGCAGATGGCCTCCCATCCGGCCCGCCGCATCCGCCAGCACCAATCAATCTCCTCGCAGTACATCCGATACCCCTCGTCCAGCAGCCCCACCTGCTCGATCGTCGTCGTGCGCACCATCATCGCCGCCCCCAGCGGATGATCCACACGGAAAGGCGTGTCTCCGGCGTAGAGCCGCCGGGGGTAGCGACCGTTGAGCCCGCTTTCGTAGAGTCGCGGCGGCAGGGGGAAGAGGTCGAAGGCCAGTTGGAGCAGGCCGGGGAAGCGGAAAGCGGAGTGCTGGAAGGAGCCGTCGGAGTAGAGGAGGTGCGCTCCGGCCACGCCGGCCTGGGGACGGGAGTCCAGCGCGGCGATGAGGGCTGTCGTCGCCCCCGGCTGCACCTCCGTATCCGGGTTGAGGAGCCAGACGTAGGGGGGCGGCGGGCTCTGACGGAGAATCTCGCGCAGGGCGCGGTTGTTGCCGGCGGCGAACCCGATGTTCTCGCGCAGGGGGAGCAGGTGGACGGCGGGGAACTCCGCGGCGACCATCTCCGGCGTGCCGTCGTCGGAGCCGTTATCCACCACCCAGACCTGGGCCGCCAGCGCGTCGCGCTCTACATCGGCGTACAGAGCGCGGAGGGCGGCCCGCACCAACTCCCGCGTGTTCCAACTGACGATGACGACCGCTAGCCGTCCTCCCCTCACAACCCCTCCAGTTCGTCCAGGAAACCGGCCAGGACGTCGAAACCCCCTTGCCAGAAGGCGGGGGAGGTGATGTCGAACCCCGCTTCGCCGATGATGGTGGTGGGGCTGGCCGCGCCGCCATACGAGAGGATTTTCAGGTAGCGCGGCACGAAGTCCGCCCCCTCGCGGCGGTACTCGCGGTAGAGCGCGAGCACCAGCAGTTGGCCGAAACTGTAGGCGTAGCAGTAGAACGGGGCCTCGTAGATGTGGGGGATGACCGTCCACTCCCAGCGAAAGTCATCGGAGATCTCCACCGCGTCGCCGAACTGCTCCTTCAGGTTGGCGAGATAGATGTCGCACAGGTCCTCGGAGGTCGCCCCCTCCACTACCCGCCGATGGGCCTCGATCTCGAAGAGGACGAAGTAGGTCTGGCGGGCGATGGTGGCGTAGGCCCCGTCGAGGAGATGGGCCAGCAGGCCGCGCCGGACGTCCGGGTCATCCTCCATACGGAGCAGGCGGTCGTTCATCAGCATTTCGGAGAAGACGGAGGCGGTCTCGGCCAGCGGCAGTGAGGAGCGGAAGGTGAGGATGGAGTGGTCGGAGGCCACCAGGGCGTGGATGGCGTGTCCCAGTTCGTGGGCCAGGGTGAGCACGTCGCCGACCTGCCCGACGTAGTTGACCAGTACCCAGGGGGCCAGTCCGGGCAGCACGGCGTGGCAGAACGCCCCCACCTGCTTTCCGGTGCGGATGGCGGAGTCAATGTGCCCTTCGACGAGCAGGCGGCGGGCGTGTTCGGCCATAACGGGGGAGAAGTCGCCCAGGCTTTCCAGCACCATCTGGGCCGCCCGGTCGAAGGAGTAGGTCTTGCTCATGTCGCCGACGGGGGCGTAGATGTCGTAGCGGCGCAGACGCTCCATCCCCAGTTGCCGCGCCTTCCAGCGGAAGTAGCGGTGGAACAGGGGCATGTTCTCCCGACAAACGGCCAGCAGGGTTTCGACCGCCGAATCGGGCAGGTCGTTATCCAGGTTGCGGACGGCGATGGGGGAGGAGAAGCCGCGCAGGAGCAGGTTTTCGTTGGCCCAGTCCCGCACGCGGTGGTTGTAGATTTGGGCCAGCACCTGTCCCTGGCCGCTGTAGACGCGGAGCAGTTCCCGATAGGCGGCAGCCCGCACCTCCGGCGCGGGGTCGCGGAAGTACTGGGAGAGTTCGGCCCGCGTCAGCGTGCGGCTCTCGCCGTCGAGGGTGAGGCGGAAGGTGAAACGGCTAGTGAGCATCTCGTACAACTTCACCAACGCGGTGGAGCCGTTCACGTCCTTCAGGTTGATGACCCGCTCCTCCGGCTCGGAGAGGGTGTAGGGTTTGAAGAGCCGCAGGGTCTTCAGGTAGTAGGCGTAGTCCCCGCTGGCGGCGATGAGACGGGCGGCCGGCTCGTCGTCCAACCCCTTCCACCAGAGGGGGAAGAACAGGAGCCGGTTCTGTACCTCGGTGTGGAGTTGCTCCATCCGGCCCAGGAAGCCGAGGGCGTCCTGCGACTGGGTGTCCGCGGCGAACCAGAGTTGGGCGTAGGCGGTGAGCCGCTCGACGGTGGCCTGGATGGACTCGTAGAGCCGCATCAGGCGCAGGAAGTCGGCGGTGGAGATGGCCGGCGAAAGGAGGTCGCGGGCTTGCTCGAATTGGGCCAGGCGGTGCTCCAGGTCGGCCAGCAGGTCGTCGAAGACCGGATCCGTGGGGGGCGGAATCAGGTCATCCAGAGTCCAACCGGATTGTTGGAAATGCTCGCTGCTCACAGACACCTCCTTTTTATCGCTGACGCTCGTCCCTTGAGACGGAGTGGAGGCGGGCCCGGCGCACCCACTCCCGTTCCGCCTCGAAGGTGAGGGCGGCCAGGGCCTCGTCCCAGTCCATCCAGACCGGCTCGAACTGGGCCTCGCCGTCGGAGGGGACGGCGGAGGGGGGCAGTTCCATCAGGTAGTAGCGTTCGAGGCGGACGATGTGTCTTCCGGCGTAGTCGAACTCGACTGTCTGCACGCCCAGGTCGGCCCGGATGGTGAGGGGGGCGTAGCCGCTCTCCTCGCCGACCTCGCGGAGGGCGGCCTGCTCCGGGCTTTCGCCGGGCTCGACGTGTCCCTTGGGGAGACGGATTTCGTCTCTGGATGGACGGCGCAGGACGAGCACTCGCCCATCGTGGACGACGACCCCGCCAGCAGCGGTGTAACGGAAGGTACGTGGCATGGTTCTCAGCCTCCGCCGGAGAGTATACCATCCATTGGGGGACGAGTCAACACGCACGCCGCCCGTTTCGATTGGGCGGATTCGTCCCTGGACAAAA
>JALWUZ010000436.1 GCA_027079895.1 Anaerolineae bacterium | reverse complement strand
TTACGACGACCCCATCCTCAACTTCCTGTACCTCAACGGCGTGATAGACACCGAAATCGCGGACGACGGACGCTACTACGTCCGCTTCGCCAGCCCTTTCGTCCAGAAACGGCTGTTCAACTACTTCGCACGGGAAGCGTTCCCCGACACCGGACGGCTCTACCGCCCCTTCGAGGACTTGAGCCACATCATAACCGAGGACAGCCTGAACCTCCCCAACCTCCTCCGTCGGTACGAGCAGTACCTGCACGAGAACCACGAGTGGTTGTTCCAAGACGTCCCCCGCCGTTCAGATCTGCGCCCCTTCGAGGCCGTGCATCACTTCGGGCTGTACCGGTATCTGGCTAACTTCTTGGAGGAGTTCGGCGGCCAAGTGGTACCGGAGTTCCCGACGGGGAACGGGAAGTTAGACCTGCTGATACGCTATCAAGGAGTGGTATATGGGATTGAGGCGAAGAGTTACACATCTCGACCGGCGTACCGACGGGCGTTGCGCCAGGCAGCGCGGTATGGACGCAGCCTGGGATTGCAGGAGATTACCCTCGCCTTTTTCGTCGAGGAGACCGATGACGAAAGCCGCGCCCAGTACGAAGTGGCCTACGTGGACGAGGAAAGCGGCGTCACCGTCCGACCGGTCTTCATCACGACGGGATGAGAGGAGCGAACGATGCGCAAGTTCTGGTCTTACGGTCCACCGGATACCGACCTGCACTACTACGCCCCGCGCGAGAATCTCATCAACCAGGCCGTCACCCAACTGGTGGGCGAGAATCCCGCCAAAGGCGGTCACTACATCACTGTGTGGGCCCCGCGACAGGCCGGCAAGACCTGGGTAATGCGCCAGGTAGCCCATAGGATAGCCACTGAGTACGCCGACCGTTTCGCGATCCACGAGTTCTCCTTCGGGGTGCTGCGTGGATGGAAATACAAGCCGCCGGAACACCAGGAACACCTGGTCATGCCGCGCGGCTTGCGAGAAGTGTTCCAAGAGGTTATGCCGGGCCACCCGCAGGTTGAAGATTGGGAAGACTTCCGCGCCCTGTTTTCGGTGGACGGAGGGCTCTGGGACAAGCCCTTGATTATGTTCATTGACGAGGCAGATACACTTCCCACCCCGTTGCTCAACGTCCTGACAGGCCAGTTTCGGGAGATGTACCTGCAACGCTCTCGCAACTGGCTTCACGGGCTGGCTCTGATTGGGGTACGGGCGGCATTGGGAATCGAAAGCGACACCGGCTCCCCGTTCAACGTGCAGCGGAGCATCCGCATCCCCAACCTGACCCCGGACGAGGTGCGCTATATGTACCACTGGTACGAGCGGGAAAGCGGCCAACCGGTCGCCCCAGAAGTGATCGAACGG
>JALWUZ010000435.1 GCA_027079895.1 Anaerolineae bacterium | reverse complement strand
CGTCTCCACCAGGGAACGCGGATGAGATGTCCGCGCTCCTGTCTCCACCAGGGAACGCAGACGAGACGCCCGCGCTCCTGTCTCCACCAGGGAACGCAGACGAGACGCCCGCGCTCCTGTCTCCACCAGGGAACGCGGACGAGACGCCCGCGCTCCTGTCTCCACCAGGGAACGCGGACGAGACGCCCACGTTCCTGTCTCCACCAGGAAACGCGGACGAGACGCCCACGTTCCTGTCTCCACCAGGAAACGCGGACGAGACGCCCACGTTCCCACCCGCGCCAGGGAACGCGGACGTCCCGTCCGCGATCCTGTCCGCAACCCCTTCCGCGTTCTCCGGGATCATTCCCAACGCCTGCCACTCACGCCACTGGGCCTCGTTGGCAACGATTTCGGCGTAGAACTCCTCCGGGATGTTGCCGACGGTGACGCAGTAGAAAGTCTCGGTGACGAATTTTTTCTTCTCCCAGAGCGACTTCTGGAAGTCCTCGATCTGTGCCAGAAAGTCAATGATGTGGTTGCCCACCCGCTTGATGAGCCGCATCAACTGGAACCAGCCCCCGGCCAGATTCTTGCCGGCCGCCTCCATCTCCTCCAGATTGAGAACCTCGTTCTTCAGGTAAAAGTCCAGTTCGCGGGAGAGAAATCCCCGCAGGTCTTTGTGAATGAAAAAGTCCCTGGTATTGCGGGCGGTGTACTGGCGCAGGTGATGGGCCAGGTAGGAGACGGGGTTGCCTTTTGCGTCCCTGCGCCGCTCGGCGGTCAGCGCGGCCAGGGCAGAGGGAGCATTCGCCAGGTGACGAGGAATTTCCTCCAGGGCCTCGGCGATGATCTTCTCTTGCTGCTTCCGGTTGCCGTATCTGGCGGCTTCCTGCCCGATGAGCGGGCGGTACTCGAAGGGGATGATCAGCGTGCGGGTTTCCTCGTCCCATGCCAGGTCGTCTGTCTGGGGCAGGAAGAACCGATTTTGGCCTTTGACGTTGTTCTGCTCCACGTCCGCGGCCCGGAGTTTGAAATGCACGGTCACACTGTTGGGAGCCTTCCAGGTGTAGTCGGTAAAGTGCTCGGCAGTCTTGATGTAATACTGGTCGTGGTTGGCCCAGTAGAGATAGACTTCCTCGCCGTTGTAGGGGATGGCGTAACGTTCCTTCCTGGAATAGCGGCGTTTGGAGATGAAATCGCCGTCCTGGTAGTAGCGGCTGAAGAAGGTGTAGAGATGGTTATAGACGGCGGCTTCCAGGGCCTCACCGCTTTGGGTATGGGCGGCCTGCTCCCTGGCTTGCAGATATTCTCTGCCCACTTTGGTATTGACATACGGCTCGGCCAGGTTGCCATCGGCGTCCAGGGCGCCCTCGTCCAACGTGTCCAACACCTTCTTCCGGGCTTCCTCCATCGCCTGCTGAATCCGCGCCTGCTCGGCCAAAGCCCCCTTCCGAAGTTCTTCTTTGATCTCTCTGGGGAGGGTCTCCTCGATCCACTGCTCGATGAGTCTTCGTTTGTGGTTCAGGATGCGATAGATGCCAAAGTCCAGGTCGGCCAGGTCGAATTGAAACAACTCGCGCAGTAGTTCCTGAAATTTGGTTTGGATATCGTTCATCAACACTACCCCTCCGCAGACTTGGGACAGATGACGGTTACACGCCTTCCGGTCACAAGTCGAAGTGAGCGGGGATGAATCACCCCGAACCAATCAACGGCGATGTCGGCGGCAGCCGCACCGCCGTTTTCAACTCAGCGCACCAACACCAGAATCAGCAGCCGCTCCAAGAGGCTCAGGAGAACCAGGGCGATCAACGGCGTGAAGTCCAGTCCCCCCATCGGCGGGATGTAGCGGCGCAGCGGAGTCAGCACCGGCTCCGTGATCGCCACCAGAAAGCGGTACACCGGATTGGACGGATCCGGACGCAGCCAAGTCATCAACGCCCGGATGATGATCGCCAGCGAGTACAACGTGAACAGGGCATGTATCAGGTTGAAGATCATTTCCTAACTCCTCTGCTCGAAAATCGCCCGCCCGATGCGCACCAACGTCGCCCCCTCCTCGACGGCGACTGTGAAGTCATCGCTCATCCCCATCGAAAGGTGACGCCAATCGGCGGCCGGGAACCGTTCCCGCAGCGCGTCCAACAGTCCGCGCAGCCCGGCGAACACCGGCCTGGTCGTCTCCGGGTCGTCGCTGAGCGGCGCCATCGTCATCAGACCCTGCACCGCCAGCCCCGGCAGGGCCAGAATCTCCTCGACGGCGGCGAAAAACCGCTCCCGCCGGGGCGCGTCCTGCTCCCAGCCGTGAACCTCGAAACCGAACTTGGCCTCCTCACCGGAGATGTTGCACTCCAGCAGCACCGGCAGCACCCGCCCGCTCTCCTGGGCGAATCGGCTCAACCGGCGGGCGATCTTGAGCCGGTCCACCGAATGGATGTAATCGAAATCGGCCACAACCAGCCGCGCCTTCCGGCTTTGGATGTGGCCGATCATGTGCCACGTCGGACGCTCGCCGAGGGCGGCGTTGACGGCGGGTATCTTGGCGTCCCCCTCTTCGGGCCGATTCTCCCCGAAATGGCGCACGCCCCACTCGTAGGCGGCGACGATGGCCTCCACCGGACGGGTCTTGGTCACGGCGACCAGAGTCACCTGCGCCGGGTCGCGTCCGGCCCGCAACGCCGCCTCCGCAATGCGCTCGTGGACACGGGTCAAGTTCTCGGCGATCGTCATCCCTCGCCCCCTTTCGCCCTCTCAGTTGGAAAAGGCGACCGCGCCGGTCGTCGTCCCTCCGTCCTTCCCGGCCCTCAATCGGCCAACTCCACCACCACGCCGAAGCGATCGGTGTGCCTGGGCAAGGGCGAGCCTTGCCCCTACCGGTTCGGTGCCAACTCCACCACCACGCCGAAGCGACCGGTGCGCCCCCGCTCGGCCCGATGGGAGAAGAACTCGTCCACGTGACAGGCCGTGCAGAGGCCAGAATCCTCCACCTGCTCCACCCCGGCGGCGTGCAACTGCGCCCGCACCGCCCCCGGCAAGTCCAGATACAGCCGCCCGTCCACCGACCGCACCACAGCGGCCTCCGGCGGGCAGGCCGCCGTCACCGCCGCCGCCACCTCCGGGCCCACCTCGTAGCAGCACGGCCCGATCGTCGGCCCGATGCCGGCCCACAGAGCGGACGGTTCGCACCCCCACCGGGCCTGCATCGTCCGCAACGTGGACGCCACAGTACCGGCGACGACGCCGCGCCAGCCGGCGTGCGCTATCCCCACCACCCGCCGCAGCGGGTCGAACAGCACCACCGGCGAGCAGTCGGCGAAGCGCATCAGGAGCGGCACCCCCGGCGCATCCGTCACCAGCGCGTCCGTCGCCGGCTGGACGGTGCCCAGGTGAGCCGTCCCGACGACCCCCACCCGCGCCCCGTGTACCTGGTAGGGGCTGACGACCCGCTCCGGCGACAGTCCCAGCACCCCCAGCCCCCGCCGACAGCACTCCAGCCGCACCACCCCCTGGACAGCCTGCCCCTGGACGGCACCGAGCCGTGGACCCGCCACCCCCCAGTCACCCACGCCGCCACTCGCCCCCGACATCCCCTACCTGCACCTCTTGCCCACACCTCTTACCCGCATCCAAACTCTTTTCTTCACCGTCCCCGATGATGGCTCTGCCCCTGGATAAACTCCTGCACATCCTCTTGGCCGCTATTACGAATCTCCTCCGGACTCCCATCCGCCACTATACCGCCGTCCTTGAGCATCACAATTCGGTCCCCAATCTTATACGCGCTGGCCATATCGTGCGTCACCACCACCGACGTAATATCCCGATGCCGTTGCAACTTGATGATAAGTTCATTGATAATATCCGCCCGGATAGGGTCCAGTCCCGTCGTCGGCTCATCATACAACAACGCCTCCGGTGCCAACGCAATCGCTCGCGCCAGCGCCACCCTCCGCTGCTGTCCTCCCGAAAGCTCCGCCGGCAGACGCTCCTCGAACCCCGTCATCCCCACCAGCTCCAGCTTATCGCGCACCAGCTGGGCAATCTCGTCACTGCTGTAATCGGTATGTTCCAACAGGGGAAACGCCACGTTCTCCGCCACGCTCAAACTGTCGAACAACGCCCCCGCCTGAAACAGATACCCGCACCGCCGCCGCACCGCAATCAACTGACTTTCCCGCAGATTATCTATCCGCCCCCCGCCAAAAAACACCTCCCCCCTCTCAGGCCGCAACAGCACAATCAGATGCCGCAGCAGCACCGTCTTACCGCAACCGCTCGCCCCGATAATCACCGTCGTACTGCCCCGTTTGATAGCCAGATCGATACCGCGCAAAACCTCCTGTCTCCCGAAGGATTTATATACTCCGCGTAATTCAAACAGAGGATGTTCTTTGCTCACTGTCAACCTGTTTCCGCCTAAAAAATAACCCGCACCCCCCACAACGTGTCATAGATACCTTTGAACACCACCGCCAGAATAAAATCAATCGCCAATATCGCTATAAAACTGTACACGAACGCCTGCGTACACGCTCTGCCCACGCCCCGCGCCCCCGCGCTGCAATAGAAACCTTTGAAACAACTTATAAGTCCGATACTCGCCCCGAAAAAAACCGCCTTACCCAAACCCACGAACACATCCCATTTCTCCACCGCCTCGGCGCTGAACCGCCAGAACGCCTCCGCATTCACCCCGAAATACATCACCGTAATCACGTACCCCCCGATCACTCCCAGCAGATCGGCATATATCGTCAGGCAAGGCGTCAGCAGCACACACGCCAGAAAACGCGGCATCACCAGGTAGCACATCGGATCCGCCCCGATAGCCCGCACCGCGTCGATCTGCTCCGTGATCGCCATCGTCCCCAGCTCTGCCGTCAACGCCCCCCCTACTCTGCCCGCCAGCATCACCGCCGCCAGCACAGGCCCCAGTTCCTTCACCACGCTCACATTGATCACACTGCCCAGCCGGTCTTCCAGACCGATTCCCTTGAATTGGCTGAACCCCTGCACCGCCAGCGTCATCCCCACAAACGCCCCCGTCACCATCACCACCGGCACACTCCGCGCCCCGATCTCATA
>JALWUZ010000434.1 GCA_027079895.1 Anaerolineae bacterium | reverse complement strand
CCGGGAAGCACGCCCGCGCCACCACCGCCCCCGCCCGTGCCGCCTGTCGAGGAGAAGAAACGCCGCTTCCTGGGGCTGAGCGGTATCGGGTTGGGGCTCGTCGGCTGCGGGCTGTGCATGTTGCTCTCCCTCGTGGCGATCGGCGGGATGGTGCTCCTCAGCAAGCCGGGGAAGGCTACCGCAGTGCCGCCCACCTTCCCGCCGGTGACTGTGCCGCGGGTCACGGCGACGGCGGCCCCGGTGCAGCGGCCTACGGCGACGACGGCTCCGGTGCAGCGGCCCACGACGGCTCCGGCCCCGACGCTCCCACCGGGCGGGGGTGATATTCTGTTCCAGGACGATTTCGGCGACTCCGGCTCTGGCTGGGAGGTGGGCAACTACGAGACGGGCGATGTCGGCTACCAGGACGGCGTCTACTTCGTCACCTCCGAGGTGAAGAACAAAGTGATGTGGGGAGTCTCCGGTCATTCCTGGGGCAATCTGATCATTGATGTGGACGCCGAGCCGGTCGAGTTGCCGGATAACGGTAACAACGGCTACGGAGTGGCCTGCCGCGTCCAGGACAACGGCGATGGGTACTTCTTCTTTATCTCCGGCGACGGCTACTACACCATCTCGCGGGTCGAGGGCGGCAGTTTCACCCACATCGTTGATTGGGAGGAGTCCTCCGCGATTCGCAAGGGGAGCGCGGTCAATCACCTGCGGGTCGTCTGCGACGGGCCGTCGCTCATCCTGTTCGTCAACGGCCAGATGGTGACATCAATCCGCGATGAACAGTTCCGGGAGGGGGACATCGCGCTGGCGGCCACCACCTACGAGGAGAATCAGCGCACTGTGGTACACTTCGACAACCTGGTCGTGCGGCGGCCGACGTCCGGCGGCGCACAGCAGCCCGGCGGCACTCCGGCGTTCCAGGGCGATGTCATTTTCCAGGATGACTTCGCGAGTTCTCAGTCCGGCTGGGAGATTGGGTACTACGACAATGGGAGCGTCGGGTACAAGGAGGGGGTTTACTTCGTCATCTCCAAGAACAAGGGGAGCACGATGTGGGGCGTGGCCAATCAGGATTTTTCCGATCTGGTCATCAATGTGGACGCCACACAGGTGCTCGCTCCGGCCAACAATAACAACGACTACGGCGTCATCTGTCGGGAGCAGGGGGACGGAAACGGCTACTTCTTCCTCGTCTCCGGCGACGGGTACTACTCCATCGCCAAAGCGGTGGGCGGTGAGTTCACTTGGTTGGTGGATTGGACTCAGTCCCCCATCGTCGAGCAAGGGAACGCGACCAATCACCTGCGGGTCATCTGCGATGGGACGCTGCTGGCTATGTTCGTCAACGGGGAGAAGGCCGCCGAGACGACG
>JALWUZ010000433.1 GCA_027079895.1 Anaerolineae bacterium | reverse complement strand
TCCGAGGGGCGGGGACTGGGGCACGAGTTCCTGCGCCACATCGAGCGTACCCGCGTCCTCATCCACCTGCTCGACGGCCTCTCCGCCGACCCGCTGGCCGACTTCGCCGCCATCAACCGGGAACTGGCCGCCTTCGGGCATGGACTCGACCGCAAGCCGCAACTGGTGGCCTTCAACAAGATGGATCAGCCGGAGGCGGCGGCCCGCTGGCCGGAGGTGCAGGCCGCCCTGCGGGCCCAGGGGTATCAGACGTTCCCCATCTCCGCCCTGGCCCGACAGGGGACGCGGGAACTGCTCTACCGCGCGGCCCGCATGCTGGCCGAACTGCCGGAGGCCGTCCCCGCCGGCCCGGAGGAGGTGCCGGTCTTCCGTCTGGAGGAGGAAGAGCCTCCCTTCGTCGTCGAGCGGGAGGGGGATGTCTGGCGGGTGCGCGGCGCGGGGGTCGAGCGGCTGGCGGCGATGACCGTCTGGAACCTCGACGAGGCGGTGCGCCGCTTCCAGCGCACGTTGGAGCGCATGGGGGTGACGGCGGCGTTGGAGGAGGCCGGAGTGCAGCCGGGCGACGCGGTGCGCATCGGCGAGCGGGAGATGGTGTGGGAGGAATGAGCGCGGAACGGCTGGGCGTCCTGGGCGGCACTTTCGACCCGCCCCACTACGGCCATCTGGCCCTGGCGGAGAACGCGCGGACGCAACTGGGCCTTGCCGCCGTGCTCTTCGTTCCGGCGGGACAGCCGCCCCACAAGCCGGGACGGCCCATCAGCCCGGCCCGCCGACGGGAGGCGATGGTGCTGGCGGCCATCGCCGACGCGCCGACCTTCCGCCTCTCCCGCGTGGACCTGACCCGACCCGGCCCGCACTACACCGCCGACATGCTGGCCCTGCTCCGGCGGGAGCACCCGGAGGCGGAGTTGTTCTTCCTGATGGGGGAGGACAGCCTGGCCCAATTCGCCACCTGGCACGCCCCGGCGACGATTGTCCGCTTGGCGACCCTGGCGGTCATGCGTCGTCCGGGCTATGAACCGGACTGGGCCACATTGGAGGCCGCCGCGCCTGGGATTCGACAGCGCGTCGTCTGGCTGGACGTGCCCTACCTGGGGCTCTCGTCGTCCGACCTCCGCCGCCGGGCGCGGGACGGCCTGCCGTTGCGTTACCTCCTCCCGCCGGCGGTGGAGGAATACATTCGGACACACCGCCTGTACCGGCCCAAGCGCGGGCGGGGCAACGACGCACGGTAGGGGCGCCCCCGTGTGTGCGCCCCCGCATTGGGGGCAACGGCGCACGGTAGGGGCGCACCCGTGTGTGCGCCCCCGCACCCGTGTGTGCGCCCCCGACATCGGGGTAACGGCGTGCGGTAGGGGCGCACACAC
>JALWUZ010000432.1 GCA_027079895.1 Anaerolineae bacterium | reverse complement strand
GCCTGTCACCTGCGCAACAACCTCCCCGAAGGCCAGAGTTACATCCACTACGTCCCCAAAGAGACCGGCGAGAAGAAGTGGCATCTGATGGTTCAGTGCCAGCATTGCGCCGACCCACCCTGCGCCACCGTCTGCCCTACCCAGGCGACCTACATCCGGGACGATGGCGTGGTGCTCATCAACGAAAAACTCTGCGTCGGCTGCAAGTACTGTCTGGTCGCCTGCCCCTACCAGGCCCGCGTCTTCGACGAGGAGCGCGGTGTGGCCGACAAGTGCTGGCTCTGCCTGGACTGGGTACTGGCCGGCGGCGTCCCCGCCTGCGTCCAGGCCTGCATCCCCGGCGCACGCATCTTTGGCCGCACCGACGACCCCAACAGCGAGGTCAGTCAGTTGATCGCTTCCGGGCGGGCTAAACCGCTGCACCCGGAGTTCGGCACCCGCCCGGCGGTGTTGTCCTACATCATCGAAGAAGAGTGAGGTGAGATATGCAGACGGCATGGGGTTGGCTACCGGCGATCTATCTCTTCCTCGGCGGCCTGGGGGCCGGGGCCTTCATGGTCGCCGCCACGTTCGAGTTGACCAACAAGCGTTACCAATTCGACCTCTGCCCAGTCACGCTGGTAGGAGCGACGGTGCCGGGCCCCATCGTCGCCCTGGGCGCGGTGTTGCTCATCTTCGACCTGGGGGCGGGGCTGCGGGAACCCTGGCGCATTTTCTACATGTTCACCCATTTTACCTCCGTGATGACCTGGGGCATCTGGATTCTCTCCATCTTCATCCCCCTCTCCTTCGCCTACGGCTTCCTGGAGGTGATGGACAGTTACCCGGCGGCCTGGGAATGGCTCAAGACGCAGAAATGGGCCCGCCGGTTACGTCTCCTCGAAACCCTCCCGGTGAGAAAAACGAAGCGGGTCGTCGCCGCCATCGGGAGCGTCTTCGCCGCCGGAACCGCCATCTATACCGGTGTGCTCATCAGCGCGGTTGGCCCCGCCATCCCCTTCTGGGCCACGCCGATCCTGCCTTTCATCAACTTCCCGATGCTGCCGCTCCTCTTCCTCGTCTCCGCCATCTCCACTGGCGTGGGATTGACCGTTGACCTGGCGGCGACGCTCTCCATCGTCCACGTGCATAAATTCGTCCGCCGACTCCCCCTCATCCACCTGGCGATGATCGGCGCCGAGACGATCCTCCTGGGCATGCTGCTCATCACTGCCTTCTACGAGGGAGGCGCGGCGGCCCAGTCGGCCCAGGAGATCGTCGCCGGCTCCCATAGCCTGGTCTTCTGGCTGCTCATCGTGCTGCCCGGCTTCATCTTCCCCTTTGTCGTCCACGCCTACGCCGCCGGCCTGGGACGGCACTCGGCCTTCT
>JALWUZ010000431.1 GCA_027079895.1 Anaerolineae bacterium | reverse complement strand
CTACGACCACTTCGGCGACGGGCGCATGTCGCCGGAGGCCATCCACGACTTCCTCAAGTACGCCTACGCCAACTGGACTCCCGCTCCCCTCTACGTCCTCCTCGTCGGCGACGGCACCTACGACCCGCGTCCCTATCGGGCGGACAGTCACCTGACCTACCTGCCGCCCTACCTGGCCGACGTGGACCCCTGGATGGGCGAGACCTCCTCCGACAACCGGTACGCCGACCTGACCGGCGACCAACTGCCGGAGTTGCGCCTGGGGCGGCTGCCGGTCAACTCCCCGGCCGAAACCACCGCCATCGTGGACAAAATCATCGCCTACGACGACGCCTCCGGCGGCCTCTGGACGCGGCGGCTCCTCTTCGCGGCGGACAACCCCTCGACGGCCGGCGACCATCGCGCCGACGCCGACCAACAGTACCTCACCTACGCCTCCCCCACCTCGACCTACGGCTACGAGGGAGTGCGCGTCTACCTGAGCGAGACCGCCGGCCCGTCCTACTACTACACCAGCGCGGAGGCCGCCCGCAACGCCCTCATCTCCGCCCTGGATAGCGGCGTCCTGCTCTACACCTACTTCGGCCACTCCTCCTGGCTTCAGGAGGCGGTGTTGGAGACCGACGGCTACGCCCCGCTCTTCCACGTGAGCCACATCCCGCAACTGAACAACAGCGGACGCTGGCCGATGGTGCTTCAGATGACCTGCTTCACCTCCTACTACATCCACCCCACCGAGGACACCCTGGACGAAAGCCTCCTGCGGGTAGCCGACAACGGCGTGATCGCCGCCTGGGGTTCCAGCGGCAACGGCGTCACCCCGGACCACCGGCTCCTGAACGGGGCGTTCCTGTCCAGTCTCTTCGGTGGGCCGGTGTGGGGGGATGAGCAGCCGGAGGTCGGCGCGAACGTCCAGGCCGCCCTGACCGCCCTCTACGCCGAGGGAGCCTCCTACGAACTGATAGACACCTATCACCTCCTGGGAGACCCGGCCCTCGAACTGCGGGTCAGCCCGTCGGGAAACCTGCCGCACATCCTGTACCTGCCGCTGATTGCCCGTCATTCCTAACCTAACGACCACCACCGCCGGCGTCAGTCGGCGGGATGATACCCAAATCAGGTTTTGGCCTGGTGACAACCGGGCCAGGGGGGGAAACCATGCACAAACCCACGCCGACCTTTGTCATCAACCTGAGCGCCCTCGTCCTGCTCGCCCTGCTGGCGCTCACGCTGGCCCATCCGCCGGCGGTGATGGGCGACTCTCAGGGCTTCACCTCCACGCCGACGGCGACTCCGTCTCAGCCGGAGCCGACCCAGACGCCTCCGCCCTCGCCGACGCCCACCATCACCCCGGTCACGCCCCAACCC
>JALWUZ010000430.1 GCA_027079895.1 Anaerolineae bacterium | reverse complement strand
CCGTTCGATCACTTCTGGGGCGACCGGTTGGCCGCTTTCCCGCTCGTACCAGTGGTACATATAGCGCACCTCGTCCGGGGTCAGGTTGGGGATGCGGATGCTCCGCTGCACGTTGAACGGGGAGCCGCTCTGGTTCTCGATTCCCAGCACTGCCCGCACTCCAATCAGGGCCAGGCCGTGGAGGAGGTAGTCTTTCTCTTCGGTCGGGACGCTCTGGAGCATACGGGAGACGTAGATGTTTCGGAACACGGCGGCCAGCGTACTGATGGCCTCCTCCGGCAGGGCGTCGAATTCGTCGAGGATGAGTATCAAGGGTTTGGAGAGCACGTTCTGGGAGAACAGAGCGGCGAAGTCGTCGCCGGTGTTCACTGGTGGGAGGGACAGGTCGAGTTTCTGGGCCAACTCTCTGGCGATGACCCGCAGGGCGTGAAGTGGGTCGGGGGTGTTTCTGAGCAGTTGCACGGGGAAGGCCACCACGTCGAATTGGGGGTACTGTCTTCCAATCTTCCAGAACACTTGTTGCATCACCCAGGTCTTGCCGGCCTGGCGTGGGGCCCATACGGTGATGTAGTGTCCGCCCTCTTCTGGCTCTTCGCCTACCAACTGGGTGATGGCTTGGTTGACCAGGTCGTCGCGGGGAACGTAGTAGTGCAATTTGGTATTGATCGGCCCATAAGACCAGAACTTGCGCATCGTTCGCTCCTTTCACCCCGTCGCGATGAAAACCGGCCGGACGGTGACGCCGCTATCCTCGTCCACGTAGGCCACTTCGTACTGGGCGCGGCTTTCGTCATCGGTCTCCTCGACGAAAAAGGCGAGGGTGATCTCCTCCAATCCCAGGCTGCGCCCGTACCGCGCCGCCTGGCGCAACGCCCGCCGGTATTCGTAGGCGTCCACGTAACTCTTGACCTCCAGGCCGTACATCCGCCCCGCGTACCGAATAAGCAAGTCTAATTTCCCGTTCCCTGTCGGGAACTCCGGGATGACCTGCCCGCGACGGTGTTCGAGGAAGTCGAAGAGGTAGCGGTACAGGTTGAAGTGGTACACAGCCTCGAAGGGGCGCAGGTCGGAGCGACGGGGGACGTCTTGGAACAACCACTCGTGGTTCTCGTGCAGGTACTGCTCGTACCGGCGGAGGAGGTTGGGGAGGTTCAGGCTGTCCTCGGTTACGATGTGGCTCAAGTCCTCGAAGGGGCGGTAGAGCCGTCCGGTGTCGGGGAACGCTTCCCGCGCAAAGTAGTTGAACAGCCGTTTCTGGACGAAGGGGCTGGCGAAGCGGACGTAGTAGCGTCCGTCGTCCGCGATTTCGGTGTCTATCACGCCGTTGAGGTACAGGAAGTTGAGGATGGGGTCGTCGTAACTGAAGGGCAT
>JALWUZ010000429.1 GCA_027079895.1 Anaerolineae bacterium | reverse complement strand
GTAGGGTTCCAGGGGCGCGTGGAGCGTCGCCCCCAGCCGTTCGGCGAAGAGGCGGACGAACTCCAGTTCCTCCAGGTAGAGGTCGGCGTCGGCCAGAACGACGACGAGGCCTTCGTGGAGCTCCACCAGTTCCCGGAAGCGCTCCTCTGCCGGGCGCAGGGAGTCGAGTTTGCGTCCCTGAAAACGCACTTCTCTCTGGCGCCGCTCCCGCAGGTCGTGGTAGCTGAGGCGCCCCTCGTCGCAGATGAAGTGGCCGTTGACTTCGGGGTTTTTGCGGGGGCGGAAGCGGTAGACGGTGTCGTCCTGATCCTTGAGGCGGGCGTGGTCGATCCAGATATTGCATCCCCGGGAGCAGCCGTGGCAGACCGAGGGGACGGATTGGAGGAACCAGACCCGCTGCTGGAAGCGGAAATCCCTGCTGGTCAGCGCCCCGACGGGACAGAGATCGACCACGTTCATGGCGTAGTCGTTGTGGAGCTTCTGTCCGGGCATCGTGTCGATGACGGAGTGGTCGGCCCGGTGGATCACCCCCAGCTCGTGGGTGCCGGTGATCTGGGCGGTGAAGCGGGTGCAGCGCTGGCAGAGCACGCAGCGCTCCTGGTCCAGGACCACCTCCCGGCCCAGGTCGACGTGTTTTTTGAAGTGGGTTTTGCGGCTGCGGTCCACCTTGCCGTGGTAGAGGCCGTACTCCATGTAGTAATCCTGGAGGCTGCACTCCCCCGCCTGGTCGCAGATGGGGCAGTCGACGGGATGGTTGACCAGCTGCAGCTCCAGGATGCTCTGGCGGACCTTGCGGATCTCCGCCGTGTCGGTGTGGACGACGAGCCCCTCTTCGACGAAGGTGTCGCAGGAGATCTGGGGGCGTTTTTTCCCTTCGATCTCCACCATGCACATCCGGCAGTTGCCGTCGGGCCCCAGGGCGTCGTGGTAGCAGTAATAGGGGATCTTGAAGCCGTGCTCGAGCAGGACGGGCAGGAGCAGCGCCCCCTTGGAGGCCTGGATCTCCTGTCCGTCGACGTGGATCGTCACCAGTTCACTCATGCGAGGCTCCTCAGATAGGCTTCGAATTCGCCGCGGAATTTGCCGACGAAACCGTCGATGACCCCCGAGACGGCGGGGGCGAAGACGCAGATGGTCTTGCCGTTCATCGTCACGCTGACGTCCAGAAGTTTTTCAAGGTGTTCGGGGCTCCCCTTTCGGGCCAGGACGTCGGCCACCAGGGCGTCGACCCAGCCGGTCCCCTCCCGGCAGGGGGTGCACTGCCCGCAGGATTCGTGGTGGTAGAACTCCAGGAGATTTTTCAACGCTTCCACCATATCCACACTCTCGTCCATGACGATCATTCCCCCCGTTCCCAGGGAGGAGCCGTATTG
>JALWUZ010000428.1 GCA_027079895.1 Anaerolineae bacterium | reverse complement strand
ACCCAGACCGGCTCGCCCGCCTGGACATCCTCTGGCCCGACGCGGTCTCCGCGCTCCGGCCGGTGACGGTGGCCGTCTCGCTCGCGCTCCCGCCGGGGCAGACGGTGACGCCGACGGTGCGGGCGACGGTGTTGGACGGCGGCGGCGAGCCGGTCTGGGTTGGGCAACTGTGGCCCCAGGGCGGCGGTCGGTACGCGGCCCGGCAGACGCTCCAACTGCCGCTCCGGCCGGCGGCGGGGGACTGGCGGCTCAAGGTCTACGTCCAGACTACGCTGCCGGTGACGGGGACGCAGGAGATGGCGTTCCGTCCGCTGCCGCTCGCCTTCCGTCCCCTGACGGACACGCTCCCCGCCGGCGCGACGCTGGCGGTGCCGCAAGCCTTCACCGAGGTACTGGCCGAGGGGGACGATTGGGCCGGAGCGCGGGTGTGGCGGTACGCCGCCGGGGAGGTCGGGCTGTGGTGGGCGCCGGGCCCGACGGAGCCGCTCCTCCTCAACAACGCCGTCGTGATGTTGGAGGCGACGCAGGGGGACGCGAATCCACCCCGCGTGCTGCGGGTGGAGGAGACGGAATGGCGCGGACACCCGGCCTTCCTCTTTCACGAACGCTGGCCCGGCGCGGAGGGCGGCCCGGCGGAGGCCTGGGTCGTGCAGGGGGAAGATTATTGGCTGTACGTGCTGCGGATGCGGGCCGTCGGGGGGCGGGAGATTCCGGCCCTGATGCGGCTGGTGGGGGAGACGTTCACGCTGCGGTAAGAACCCCGTTCAGCGCGGGGAGAGCCGCCGCAGCACCCGCAGGATGTCCGCCCCGTAGGTGCGCCGCTTCCAATCGCCCAACTCCGCGACGCGGGCCAGTTCCGCCTCGGTGACGGGGTTCCGCTCCGCCAACTCCCACAGCACCGCGTTGCCGACGATCACGTCCGGGTCCACTCCGCGCCGGGCGGCGACCTCCCGCCGCCAGGCACGCAACGCCCGGTAGCGTGCCACCTCCGCGTCGGAGTGACGCGGCGGCGGGGGCGGCGGCGTCGGCGGACGGGCCCGCTCCCCCCGGTGGATGGTCTCGAGGAGCCGCTGGCCGTACCTCCGCACCAGATTGGCGCTCAGCCCCCGCACCTCTCGCAGCCCGTAGAGCGTCCGCGGGCGGGCCTGGGCCAGGGCGACGAGTGTCCGGTCGTGAAGCACTTTGAAAAGCGGCACGTCCCGCCGACGGGCCTCCTCATCCCGCCATCGGGCCAGTTCCCGCAGAACAGCCCACTCGCGCGGGGACAGGTCGTGAACCCCCTTGATGCGCCAGATGTCCACCGGGTTGCCGTTGACGGGCAGCGGGCGGGAGGCGGCGATGCGGGCGAACGTTTCCTGCGCCTCCTCCCACCGCCCCGCCTGACGCAGGATGGCGGCCTGTCGGTGATAGAGCGGCAGCAGGTAGTGGGTGTCCAGGGCGGCGTAGGCCAGGGCTTTCTGGGGCAGTGGCCGCTGTCCCCAGTTGTACCGCTGAAACCGCTTGTCGCTGCGCACGCCGAAAGTCTCCTTGAGGATGTCGCCCAGCCCGACCCGGGGCCAGCCCAGAATGCGGGCCGCCCACATCGTGTCGAACAGGCCGGCGAAGCGGAAGCCGAAGTCCCGTTTCAGGCACATCACGTCGTACTCGGCGGCGTGGAACACCTTGAGCCGGTCGGGGTCGGCGAAGAGGTCTCCCAGCGGGCTGAGGTCCACATCGGCCAGCGGGTCCACCAGGTAATCGGCGTCGGGGGTGGAGAATTGAATCAGGCAGACGCGCTCCTGGTAGGCGTAGAGGGAGTTGGACTCGGTGTCCACGGCGACGGCCGGGGCGGAGGAGAAGCGGCGCAGCATCTCCGCCAACTGCCGGTCGTCGGTGACGAGGACGGGGCGCAGGCGGGGAGTGGAAGAGTCGTCGGGGACGGAATCGTGGCGGCGAAGGCGGCTCATATCCATCCTGTGAAGACCAGCGTCGCCAGCCCCAGGTAGATGAAGTACCCGCTGGCGTCGGTGATCGTCGTCACCAGAATCGGGGAGGCCAGCGCGGGGTCAATCTTGAGGGCCTGCATCAACACCGGGACGAGGGCCCCGGCGATTCCGGCCCCGATCATATTCAACAGCGTGGCAACGCCGACGACCGCTCCCAGCAACGGGGTATCCTTCCAGACGAGGGCGATGATGGCGACCAGCCCGCCGATGGCGACCCCGTTCGCCAGGCCGATGAGCATCTCCCGCCCGATGGCCGGCAGAGCGTCGCGGGGGCTCAACTCGCCGAGGGCCAGGCCGCGCACGGTGACGGTGAGCGTCTGGGTGCCCGCGCTGCCGCTGACTCCGGCGACGATGGGGAAGAAGGCGGCCAGCACGGCTACGCGGGCGATGGTGCTCTCGAACGCGCTCAAGATCGTCGCCGAGGCCAGCGCGGTTCCCAGGTTGAGCACCAGCCAGGGGAGGCGGGTGCGCAGCGCGGCGGGGATGGGCACGTCGGGGGGATTCTCATCCAAGACGCCGCCCAGCCGGTAGATGTCCTCCGTCGCCTCTTCCTCCAGCACCTCCACCAGGTCGTCGTGGGTGATGATTCCCAGCATCCGGCGGTGCTCGTCCACGACGGGGAGGGCGAGGAGGTCGTAACGGGCCATCAGCCGGGCCGCCTCCTCCTGGTCGGTGTCCGCCCGCACGTAGATGACGTCGGGGTCCATAATGTCCTCCACCCGCTTCCAGGGGGGAGAGACGACCAGTTGCCGCAGGGAGACGACCCCGACCAGGCGCATGTCCTGATCCACGACGAAGAGGTAGTACACGTCGTCGGACTCCGGCGCGACGGCCCGCAGGTAGGCGATGGCTCCCTCGGCGGTCATCCCTTTGTGGAGGAGGACTTTGACGGAGGTCATCAGGCCGCCCGCGCTCTCGTCGGCGTGGAGGAGCAGGGGGCGCACCTCGTCCGGCTCCTCCATCGCCGCCAGAGCCTCCGCCGCCCGCTCCGGCGTCAGGTCGCCCACGAGGTCGGCAGCCTCGTCCGGCTCCATCTCGTCCAGGATGCGGGCCAGTTCGTTGGCGTCGAGCCGCTTGGCGACTTCGACGGCCTCTTCCTCTTCCAATTCTTCGAGGATGTCGGCGGAATCCTCCAGGTCGAGGTGGGGGAGAAGTTGGTCTTGCTCGGCGGGGGGCAGGTCGCCGAAAATCTCGGCCTGGTCTGGGGGACGGAGGGCCTCTACTAGAGCGACAGCGCGTTCCCAGTCCTGGGCCGCGATCGCTGCTCGCACCTGTTCGAGGATGGGTTCGACCTCCACACGTTCCATCGGCTGCTCCCGTGCGGTATTATCCCACGTTGGGGGGAGTTGTCAATGCGTCGGTGAACGAATTCTTATGTTTGTCTAATGTCCTTCTAACGGAAGCGTGGTAGACTGAACCCGACACCACCAACGAAAACCAGACCAACAGGAGGGAGTGAACGATGGCTCAGCAAGAATCTCTGGAATTTCGCACCGAAGTACAGCAGTTGCTCAACATCCTGGCTAACTCCCTGTACACCGAACGGGAGATTTTCCTGCGGGAGTTGATCTCCAACAGTTCCGACGCCCTGCACCGTATCCAGTTCGAGATGCTCACCAATCGGGATGTGCTCGACCCGGACGCGGAGTTGGCGGTGCGCATTGATTTCGACGAGGAGGCCCGCACGCTGACCGTCTCCGACACCGGCATCGGCATGACCTGCGAGGAGTTGATCGAAAACCTCGGCACCATCGCCCACTCCGGCGCGATGACCTTTTTGAAGGAGTTGGAGGAGGGACAGCGGCCCGCCGACATCATCGGGCAGTTCGGCGTCGGCTTCTACTCCGTCTTCATGGTCGCCGACGAGGTGACGGTGACGACCCGCTCCTACAAGCCGGAGGCGCGGGCCTGGCGCTGGACTTCGCGGGGCGACAGCCATTTCACCATCGCGCCGGCCGACAAGGAGACGCGCGGGACCACCGTCGAAATCAAGTTGAAGGAGGACGCCGCCGAGTTCGCCTCCGCCTGGCGGTTGGAGCAGATCGTCAAGAAGCACTCCGATTACGTCTCGTTCCCCATCTACGTGCGGGACAAGGTGGTCAATCGGCAGACCGCGCTCTGGCGCAAGTCGCCCCAGGAGGTCACCGAGGAGGAGTACGAGGATTTCTACCGGCAACTGACGCTCGATTTCGAGAAGCCCTTGCTCCACGTCCACCTGGTAACGGACGTGCCGGTGGACATCCACAGCATCCTGTACGTGCCGCGCAAGCGGGAGCGGGGGTTCACGCGGTTGCCGGATGAGTACGGACTGCGGCTCTACTCGAAGAAGATTCTCATCCAGGAGCGGAATCAGGACTTGCTGCCGGAGCATCTGCGTTTCGTCGAGGGGGTGGTGGATTCGGAGGATCTGCCGCTCAACATCTCGCGGGAGACGGTGCAGAGCAGCCGGGCGATCCGTCAGATTCGGAAGGCGTTGACCGGGCGGGTGGTCAAGGCGTTGCGCTCGCTGGCGGAGGAGCGTCCCGACGATTACCGCGTCTTCTGGGATGAGTTCGGCTTGTTCATCAAGCACGGGGTGACGACGGACCCGACCGCCCGCGACGGCCTGCTGCCGCTGCTGCGCTTCTACACCTCCCGCTCCGGCGACGAGTTGGTCTCCCTGGCCGATTACGTGGGCCGTATGGCGGAGGGGCAGGAGGTGATCTACTATCTCCTGGGGAGCGACCGGGCCGCCGTGGAGAGTAGCCCGCATCTGGATTACTTCCGCGCCCACGACCTGGAGGTGCTCTATCTACTTGACCCCCTGGACGGGTTCATGATACAATCCCTGGGCGAGTACGAGGGGAAGCGGTTCCAGAACGTGGACGACCCGGAGTTGGAGTTGCCGGAGGAGGCCGCGGAAGCCGAGGAGGGCGAGGAGGCGGCGGAGCGGCTTTCGGCGGACGAGTTCGCCGCGCTGGCCGGGCGGTTCAAGGAGGTGTTGGGGGAGCGCATCACCGAGGTGCGGGAGTCGAAGGTGTTGAGCGGGAGTCCGTGCCGCCTGGTGTCGCCGGAGGCCGGCCCCGGACGGGACCTCGACCGGGTGCGCCGCTGGCTGGAACAGGATTTCGAGGTGCCGGCGATGATTCTGGAACTCAACCCGCGCCATCCGCTCATCCGCAACCTGGCGCACCTGGTGGCGGAGCAGCCCGGCGACCCGCTCATCGGGGCGGTCATCGAGCAGTTGTACGAGAATCTGCTCCTGCTGGATGGGCTGCATCCGAACCCGTCCCAGATGGTGCCGCGTATCCAGAGGCTCCTGGAGGCGGCGGTCAGGCGTTGAGCCGAAAGTGACAGTCAATGTCCAAACACATCCTCATCGTAGACGACGACGCCCTCTTGCGGCGCAGCCTGGCCTTCAGTCTCGAAAAGGCCCACTACCGCGTCAGCACGGCGGCGACGGCCGAGGACGCGCTCGCCCTCGCCCGTCTCGACCCGCCCGACTTGGTGCTGCTCGACATCGGGCTGCCGGGGATGGACGGGCTCGATGCCCTGCGCGACCTGCGCCGGATGGCCGACGTCCCGGTCATCTTCCTCACCGCCCGCCGCCGTGAACTGGATCAGGTGCTCGGCTTGGAGATGGGCGCGGATGACTACGTTACCAAACCCTTCGACACCGACGTACTCCTGGCCCGCATCAAGGCGGTGCTCCGGCGGGCCGCCTCCTCGACGACGACGCCATCGCCGCCGGAACCGACCATCTTGACCGTCGGCGACCTGGTGATTGACAAGGCGGCGCACACCGTCACTGTGGCCGGGCGGCCCGTCGCCCTCTCCCCCCGCGAGTTCGACTTGCTGTACGCCCTGGCAGTCGAGGCCGATCGGGTCGTCTCCACCGACGAGTTGCTGGCGCGGGTCTGGGGGGCGGAGTACGCCGGCGAGCCCCAGGTCGTCTACGTCCACATCCGCTGGCTGCGGGAGAAGTTGGAGGAAGACCCCCGCCGTCCGCGCCGCATTCTCACCGTGCGGGGAGTGGGGTACAAACTGGCAAGCGAGGCCCCCCGGTGATCCGTTCCCTCCGCGTCCGGCTGATTCTGAGCCACGTGCTCCCCTTCCTGGTGATTATCCCCCTGGTCGGCGTCACTCTGACTTACCTCCTGGAAACCCAAGTCCTGCTGGCGGAGTTTTCCAAAGAGTTGGAGCGGCAGGCCACGCTGGTGGCCGCCATCGCCGCCGACTACCCCGCCATCTGGGACGACCCCTCCCAGGCGCAGGACTTCCTCTCCCGCCTCGAAGAGACGCTCCCGGTCCACGTGATGCTCTTCAACGCGCGGGGAGTGCTCCTGGCCTCTACCGACGAGGCCGACCGGCCCTCTATCGGCAGGCAGATGGTGGTGCCCGGCTTCCGCGAGGTGCTGTTCACCGGCGCGCCGGTGCGGGTGGACTACGGAGAGCAGCCCGGCACCGGCGCCGCCGAGGTGCTGGTGCCGGTCTACGTCGCCGGGAAGATCGCCGGGGTCATCCGGCTGACGGACCCGCTTTCCAGCGTCTACGAGCGGTTCCCACGGACGCGGGCCTTCATCATCGGCGTCCTGGTGAGCGGACTGATCGCCGGAGTCGCCATCGGCTGGTTCCTGGCGATGGATCTGGAACGCCCCCTGCGGCGGGCGACGCTCGCCATCTCACAAATGGCCGGCGGACGCCCGCTGACGACCCTCCCGGAGCAGGGGCCGGAGGAAATCCGGCTGCTATTGCGGGCCTTCAACACGCTGACGGAGAAACTGCAAAACCTGGAGAAGGCCCGCAAGCGGCTCCTGGCGAATCTGGTGCACGAACTGGGCCGCCCGCTGGGGGCGTTGCTGGCGGCGATTCAGGCCCTCGCCGGGGGCGCGGGAGACGACCCCGCCGTGCGGCAGGAACTCCTGACGGGGATGGAAGCGGAGGTGCAGCGCATGCGCCATCTCCTGGACGACCTGACCCGCCTCTACGACCAGACGATCGGCCCGCTGGAACTGGACTGCCGCCCGACGCCGCTCTATCCCTGGCTGGCGCGGGTGCTATCCCCCTGGCGGGAGGCGGCCTACAGCAAGGAACTGCACTGGCAGAGCGACTTCCCGCCCGACCTGCCGACGGCGGAGATTGACCCCGACCGGCTGGCGCAGGCGTTGGGGAACATCGTCAGCAACGCCATCAAATACACCCCGTCGGGCGGACGGGTGCTGTTGAGCGCGGGCGTGGACGGGTCGGAGGTCTGGCTGCGGGTGCGGGACACCGGCCCCGGCATCGCGCCGGAGGAGCAGGAGCGCGTCTTCACCCCCTTCTACCGGGGTTCGACGGGCAAACGGTTCCCCCAGGGGATGGGGCTGGGGCTTTCGATCGCCCGTGACATCGTCGCCGCGCACGGCGGGCGCATCGCAGTGGAGAGCAGTCCGGGGGCGGGGAGCACTTTCACCATCTACCTGCCCATCCGCGCCGCGGAGACGGAGCCCGTCCCCTGAAATCACCATCGAAGGAGTGTTATGGCCCATCTCGACGCTTACAATCGTCCCATCAGTTACCTGCGCATCTCCGTCACCGACCGTTGCAACCTGCGCTGCATCTACTGCATGCCGCCGGAGGGGGTCCCCTGGCGGCCTCACGAGGAGATTCTGCGCTACGAGGAGATCGAGACCATCGTCCGGGCGGCGGCGGAGATCGGCATCAGCAAAATCCGCCTCACCGGCGGGGAGCCGCTCGTCCGCCCCGGCATCGTGGAACTGGTGCGCATGCTGGCCCGCATCCCCGGCATAGACGACCTGGCGATGACTACCAACGGCATCCTCCTCGCCGACTACGCCGACGAACTGGCCGCCGCCGGACTGCGTCGGGTCAACGTCAGCCTGGACACCCTCCGTCCGGAGCGGTTCCACGCCATCACCCGCCTGGGACGGCTGGAGGACGTGCTGGCCGGGATGGAGGCGGCTCGCCGGGCTGGGTTGACGCCGGTCAAGATCAACACCGTCGTTATGCGGGGGATGAACGACGACGAGGTGGTCGAACTGGCCCGCAAGACGATGGAGGAGGGCTGGAATCTGCGGTTCATCGAACTGATGCCGGTGGGGAACGGCGTCTTGGCCGAGGGGGGCTGGCGGGAGCGGGTCGTCACCGCGCGGGAGATTCGGGGCCGGGTCGAGGCCGCGCTGGGGAAACTGGAACCGGCCAAGAAGGCCGCCGGGAGCGGCCCGGCCCGCTGCTATCGCCTGCCGGGGGCGCGGGGGACGCTGGGTTTCATCACTCCCGTGAGCGAGCACTTCTGCTACCACTGCAACCGGCTGCGCCTCACTGCCGACGGGCAGTTGCGGCCCTGTCTCCTCTCCGACCTGGAGGTGGATCTGCGCACTCCCTTGCGCAACGGGGCCGGCGTGGCGGACATCAAACATCTGTTGCTGCACGGCATCGCCGTCAAGCCGCTGGAGCACCATCTCGACCGGCTGCAAAAGCCGGAGAAGCGGGTCATGTCGGAAATCGGCGGGTGATTCACCGCACCATCTCCGCCTCAATCGAACCGGAGGTCTTATGGAACTCACGCACGTAGACGACCAGGGCCGCGTCCGCATGGTGGACGTGGGTCACAAGCCGGACACCGAACGGGTGGCCGTCGCCAAAGGAGAAATCGCTATGCGCCCGGAGACGCTGCGCCTCATCGTCGAAGGGAACGTGGCAAAGGGGGATGTGTTGGCAACGGCGCAGATTGCGGGTATAATGGCGGCCAAGCGCACGCCGGAACTGATACCGCTCTGCCATCCGCTGTTGCTGACGAAGGTGGACGTGGACTTCCGCATTGACGAGCCGCGCTCCCGGATCGAGATCACCGCGACGGTGCGCTGTCGGGGCAAGACCGGCGTCGAAATGGAGGCTCTGACCGCCGTCAGCGTCGCCGCCCTGACGATCTACGACATGGCGAAGGCGGTGGAGAAGACCATGCGCATCGGCGACATCCACCTGGTGCGGAAGAGCGGCGGGAAGAGCGGGGAGTTTGTCAGCGATGAACGGTGAACGCGGGACGATCAACATACGGGTCAAATTCTTCGCCGCGCCCCGCGAAGCCCTGGGGACCAACGAGGTGACGGTCTCCCTGCCCGCCGGGGCGACGGTGGACGAGTTGCTCAAGTTGCTGACGGAGCGATACCCGGCCTTGCGCCCCTACACCCGTTTCCTCAGCGTGGCGGTGAACCGGGCCTACGCCGGCATGCACGCCGAGTTGCACGACGGCGACGAGGTCGCCTGCCTGCCGCCCGTCGGCGGCGGGTAGGGCGCGACCCTCGCGGTCGCCCGTATGGGCGCGGCCTTCGCGGTCGCCCTGCTCACAGGAGGCGCGATGGAAATGTTCGAGGTGACGACGGAGCCGCTCTCCGTCGAGGAGGTCGTCGCCCGGCTGACGGAACCGGCCATCGGCGCGGTGGTGACTTTCGTCGGCACGGTGCGCGGCGAGACCGACGGTCGCGCGGTGCGCTACCTGGAATACGAGGCTTACCCCGAAATGGCGGAGGAGACGCTGCGCCAAATCGGGGCGGAGATTCGCTCCCGCTGGCCGGATGTGCGGCGGGTGGCGATCGTCCACCGGGTGGGACGGCTGGAAATCGGCGCGGTCGCCGTGGTCATCGCTATCTCAGCCGCCCATCGTGCCCCGCTCTTCGACGCCCTGCGGTACGGCATTGACCGGCTGAAGGAGATCGTCCCCATCTGGAAAAAAGAGGTCTGGGCCGACGGCGGGGCGGAGTGGGTGGAGGAAGGAAGCGGAGCAAGGGAGGCGGTCTGAACGCCGGTGGACGCTCTGGGCGTCGGACGGATGATGAATGTCCGGTGACAACCAGGTGCGACGCACTGCGGGAGTGCGTCGCACCTGACATTTTGGGAGAACCTCAGCGCTATTTGCTCGTCGGCAGGTAGCGGGCCAACTTGTGCGCCAGGTTCGATAGCGGCAGGCTCTGGAGCCACACCCGACCGGGGCCGGTCAACTTCGCCAGGAAGAGCCCCTCGCCGGAGAAGAGCACGTTCGCTACCCCTTTCACGCGGGTGATGTCGTACTTCACCGTCGGCTCGAACAGGGCGATGTGGCCGGGGTCAACTTTCATCATCTCGCCGGGAGCCAGGGTGTACTCCCGCACCTCGCCGGGGATCTCCAGGAAGACCACGCCGGGGCCGGTGACTCTTTGCAGGATGAACCCCTCGCCGCCGAACAGCCCGGCCCCCAGTTTCTTGCGGAAGTGCATCTCCAACTTGACCGAATCCTGGGCGCACATGAAGGCGTCCTTCTGACAGATGAGGGACCGGCCGGCTTCCAGGTTGAAGTCGAGCACCTTGCCCGGTGCTTCGGGGGTGAAGACGACCAACCCTTCCCCCTTGCGGCAGGTATAGGTGGTCATGAACAGCGACTCGCCGGCCAACTTCCGTCCCAGCCCGGCCATCAGACCGCCTTTGGTGTTGGTCTTCATCTCGATGTCGCCTTTCATCCAGGCCATGCCGCCGGATTCGGTGAAGACCGCCTCCCCCTGGCTCAGATAGATGTCAACCGTCTGCAAAAACGTACCGTGAACTTCGTAACGCATTGTCTCCTCCTTATTTTTTATGCAACGACAATCCTAAACCGCCGCTAGTCCGCCTGGGCTTCTTTGTCCGGTGGAGCGGACGGTTCCCACACGTTCGTCACTTTGACGCCCTCCTCCTCTAGTGCCTTCACCACCTCGTCCCGGTCCACCCCTTCCAGCCGGAAGGCGATGACCCGATCCTCCGGTCGCTCTCCCCAGAATGTGCCCAGGGTGTGGATGTTGCCGCCCAGGGAGGCGATTTTGGCGGTGACTCGCGCCAGGCTGCCGACCGCCTCCGGGATGACGATGGTGATGCGCAGCGAGGGATGGCCGCCGCCCAGCCCCTCGACGAGGACGCGGAAGATGTCGGTGTCGCTGATGATGCCGATCAGTTTGTCGTCCTCGACGACGGGCAGACAGCCGATGCGGTGGTCAATCATCACGCGGGCCGCCTCTTCGATCGGGAGGTCGGGGCCGACGGTGACCACCTCCCCCTGAATCACCTGGCCGATCTTCGTGCGCGAGAGGATGTAGTCCACCTCGAACACGCTGAGGGTCGTCGTGGCCGTAGGCGAGGCGTAGACCAGGCTCTTCTCGGTCACGATGCCGACCAACTTGCCATCCTTGTCCAGTACCGGCAGGTGCCGGAACGGCTTGCTGCGCACCAATTCCAGGGCCTCCTTGAGGCTGGTCTCGGTGGTGACGGTGATGGGATTGGGCGTCATACGATCTTTGACCAACATTTTAACTCCTCCCGTTAGAATTATCCAGGCGGCCAGCCGAAGGACCGCCCTCCCAGTAAATGAACGTGCAGATGAAACACCGACTGTCCGGCCCGGCGACCGGTGTTGAGCACCAGCCGGTAGCCGTCGGCGATGGCCATCTCCTCCGCCAGACGCCGGGCGACGAGGAACAGGCGGCCCAGCATAGGGACGTCCTCCGGCGCGACCTGGTTGACGCCGGGGATGTGCTTGTTGGGCACGATGAGGATGTGGATCGGAGCGCGGGGATGGATGTCGTGGAAGGCCGTCACCTCGTCGTCCTGATAGACGATGCGGGCCGGAGCCGTGCCTTGTATGATGCGGCAGAAGATGCAATCGTTCATCCGAGCACCTCTCCGATGAGATGTGCGCCTTGTACGGCGAGCAGGCGGGCGGGGACGATGCGCCCGCGCAGGTTCGGGTCGGCGTCCGCCGGGGCGACGACCCGCAGGTAATTGTCGGTCAGCCCCTGCCAGTGCCCGTCCCGCCGACTTTCCCAGAGCACCGCCATGCGCCGCCCGACGAACCGGCGGCGGAAGCGGGCTGCCAGTGTGTCGCCCAGGGCCCGCATGCGGCGGGCCCGCCGTTCCCGCTCCGCGTGCGGCACCTGGTCGGGGAACGCGGCGGCAGGGGTGCCCGGTCGCGGCGAGTAAGGGAACACGTGCAGGCGGGCGAATCCCAGCGCGGCGACGAACTCGTACCCGGCGCGGAAGGCCGTTTCGTTCTCGCCGGGGAACCCGACGATGATGTCGGTGGTGATGGCCGCGTCGGGGATAGCGGCGCGGACCGCCTCGACCAGACGGGCGAAACGGGCGGTGGTGATTCGCCGCCCCATCCGGCGCAGCGTCTCGTCGTGCCCGGCCTGCAACGGCAGGTGAATCTGACGGCAGAGGCGCGGATTTTCCCACAGGCGGAAGAAGTCCTCGTCCACCGCCCAGGGCTCCAGCGACGAGAGCCGCAGGCGGGGGATGTCGGTGTGGGCGAGCAGGACCGCGACCAGATGCCGCAGGCCGTCGGGCTGTCCCCGGTCGTGCCCGTAGGAGCCCAGGTTGACGCCGGTCAGCACCGCCTCGCGGTATCCGGCGTCGGCCAACGTTTGTACCTCCGTCACCACCTCCTCCAACGGGCGGCTGCGGGACGGCCCGCGCAGTATCCGGGTCAGGCAGTAGGTGCAGTGATTGTCGCAGCCGTCCTGCACTTTGACGAAAGCGCGGGTGCGCCAGCGGCTGAGGCCCTTATCCGCCGACTGAGAAGCGGGGGCCGGGGCTATCAGGCCGGCCGTCCGCTCCTTCTCGTCGTTGGGTATGACCCAAGCGACGCCGGGGAGCGCGGCGCAGGTCTCCGGCGACAGCGTGGCGTAGCAGCCGAGGGCGGCGATACGCGCCTGAGGGTTGGCACGGGCCAGGGCGCGGAGGCGGTGACGGGATTTCCGCTCCGCCGCGGCGGTCACGGCGCAGGTGTTGAGGACGCACACCGCGGCCTGCTCCGGCGCGGCGACCACCACGTGGCCGGCGGCGACGAGAGCCCGCTCCAACGCCTGTATCTCGCTCTGGTTCAGACGGCAGCCCAGGCTGTCGAGGTAGACATTCACCGTTCGCGCCAGTGGTCAGTCCAGATACCCCAACTCCCGCAGGTGGGCGATGACCAGTTCCCGATCCTCCGGGGTGAGGTGCTGTTTGACCGGGATGTCCGCCAGCGGGTGGTGGATTTTGCCCCACGAGATGCGCTCCCACACCCGCTCGTGGAAGTAGTAGGCGGCGATCTGGATGGAGTGGTACAACAAAGTGATGGCCGTCACCTCCTCCCACTTTCCGGTGACGACGTAGGAGACGATTGCCAGGACGATGATCGCCACCAGCCGCCAGGTCGTCGCCTTGACGAAAGAACGCTTCTGGGTACTCATAGCCTCTCAATCCGCTGTGGTGATGCTGAGATTGTCGAAATAGACCTCCACGTCCGGGTCGAAGAAGGCCCCGGCGTACAGGCCGATGTCCCCTTTGGAGTAAGTGTCGTCCTCCACCTGGGCCACCTGTACCCCGTTGACGACGAAGGTCAGCATGGCCCCGTTGCAGTTGACCTCCAGGATGTTCGTCGCCGCGCCGGTGTTGATGGCGTCGGAGGGAGTCCAATCCCCGGCCAACGGGGTGCGCGTCCCGGCCTCGTACTTGCTGACCTGATAGTACCCGTCGCCGCTGATGGAGAAGCAGTAGAAGTGGTCGGGGTCGGACATACGGGCGAGGACGCCGTACTCGTTGTCGTCCGGGCCGGAGACCTGAGTAGCCTCGACGGCCAGGTGGAAATCGGCCAGTTCGCGCCCAGCGGAGGCCCACGCCAGCCGATTGGGGGCCTTGACGAACACCCGCATCACGCCGTCCTGATACCCCACCTCCGCCGAGGAGTCCGATTCCGCCAGCCAGCCGCTTTCCGGGTCGGAGAAATCGTCTCCCCAGGAGACATCCTTCGGCCCGCCGCCGCAGGCGGTGAGCAGCAGGGCGACGGCGGCTGTGAGGGCGATTGCGAGCCACACGGTTTTCCGAGTCATAATCCGCTCCTTCCGGGGCCTCAGGTCACGGGCGGGAGACGAGGAGGTCGTCGAAGAGGGCGTGAGTGAGCCCGTCCGGGCCGCTCCCCGCGCCGAGACCGATGTCCCCCCGCGCCAGCGCGTCGTCGTTGACGATCGCCACCAATTCTCCGTTGATGTAGAAACTGAGTTCGTCTCCCTGGCAGACCGCGAGGAGGTGATTGCTCTCCCCGCCGGGCCGAATCGCCTGGGAGGGGAGCATGCCGCCGCCCCAGTTGAGCAGGGTGAGCGGGCCGCCGTCCAGCCGCCGGAAGATGGCGTAGTAGCCGTCGTCGCTGATGGCGAAGTAGTAGAAGTTGCGGACGTTCACGTGGCGGCAGAGAACCCCGAAATGGCCGTCCTGGGAGTCGGGGGCGGGGCGCACGTCCACCTCGATGCTCACGTCGGCGAACTGTCGGCCAGGGGTAGCCCAGCCGAACCAGTTGGGCGTCTGCACCGCGATGGAGTAGTCCTTGTCGCCGTAGCCGTAGGTGAACTCCGGCGTCTGCCCGCTGGGCCACCCGCCGCGTGGGTCGTCGAAGGATTCCTGAAAGGCGATGGATTGGTCGTCGCTCTTGCGGCAGCCGGTCACTGCTAACAGGAGCAGGAGCAACAACAGGTACTTCCCCCAACTATGACGGCGCATTTTCCTCGGCCTCCTCTCTGGGTCGCCTGGGGCAGCGAGATTATAACACGGTAGGACAAATTAGCAATCGGTCAGGTGGGACAGGTCAGTTGTCGCCCGTCGGCTTCGCCCACCTGCTCAGCCGGTTCAGAACACGCATAACTAACCGACCACCGTCACCGTCCCTCCCTCCACCTGAATCTCCCGCTCCAGGAAATGCTGCACGACCCAGATGTTGGTCAGCAGGTGCTGGGAGACCCGCGAAGTGCGTATCCGCGACTCCCCCTCCGCCAGAGCGAGCGGCAGCACCAACTGGTCGGCCAGGTGCGGGTCAACGGGCGCGTCGGCGCGGTGATGGGCCAGCAGTTCCTCGACGGCGGCCTCGGCGACCCGCTCGGCCGGCAGCCCGCGGCGGCCATAGGCGGTGAACCCGGCGGCGACGCCTCCGCCTTCGGCCTCGTACTCGGCAAAGAGGAAGATGCCGGCCCCCGGCCCGCTCCCGCGCAGGCGCACCGGCTCTATCTGGGCCGTGAGGCCGGCGGCGGCCAGCAGGTTGCGGGCGCGGGCGGCCATCCGCTGCGGGATGTGAGCGGGCAGGTTCATCGCCGCCGCCGTCCCCCAGACGCGCAACAGTGCGCCGCGAGTGGTCAGTCGCAGGGGAGCCGGCGGGCGGCCCCCATTCCCGACAATACGCACCCGCACCTCCCCGCCGCCGACGGGATAGAACCCCCAGCGGAGCGACTCCACCGCCGCGTTGAGACCCATCCGGGCCAGTTGGGGGAAGAAGACGTGCTCCAAGTAAGGAACCGGCGGCGACCAGGCGACGTGTGTCCCGCCGCGCAGCGTCAGGAGCGAGTCTCCATCGGCCAGAGCCAGCGGCAGGAGCACCGTCTGCAACACGAGGGTGACGGCGCCCGCGCTGCCCCGCCGGGCAGTCGCCGCCACGTCGAAGAGATACTCGCCGGGACACGCCGGGCCACCGGGCCGGAAGGTGAGCACCTGTGAACCCAGAACGTCCCCCTCCAGGTGGGCGTCGCAGAGCGTCGCCGCCGCCCGCACGGCGGTGAGGTGCTGGGGCCGCAGGCCCGGCTTGCTCCGTCCGGCGCGGATGTTCTCCAGCCGCACCGCCTGTCCGGTGAGCATCGCCAGCGTCAACGCCGAGCGGAGCACCTGACCGCCGCCCTCGCCGTAGGAGCCGTCAATCACCACTATCGCTCACTTCTCCATCTCCCGCAGGGCCTCGTAGGCCGGGCGCAGCCGTGCCTCCGGCCAGCCGGGTTCGGTGATCGCCCACCAGTACTGCTCGTCGTCCTCCGTCCAGCGCGGGTCGGCGATGGAGATGACCACCATCGGGCCGACCCAGGGGCGCCAGTGCTCTTTCGCGTACCGGAACGCCCGCACCAGGTAATCGGCCTGCTGCTCCTCGCTGACGGCGAACCAGGCGTAGTTCGGGTGGAGCGGATCCGTCGTCCACCCCATCTCCAACACCGCCACCTGCTTCCAACCGTCGCCGTAGCGGAGCATCACCGCCCGCGCGTCCTCGACGTGCCGGAAACAGAAAAAGCGGTGGCCGTCGTGCCGTTCCGCCACTTCCTCCGGCGACATCTCCGGCGGGTAGAGGAACCCCGGCGCGTGGACACCCAGCAGGTCGAAGTAGGAGGCCGCGCCGGCCTCGTACATCGCGTTCAGGTAGACGATGTCCGGCAGTGCGTCGGGGAGACCGGTGTCTGTGGGGGAGAGGCCTGCCGAGATGACCAGCGCGTCCGGGTCGCCGGTCTTGATGCCCAGGTAGCAGGCCCGCAGCAGCGCGACGTAGCCGGCCGGGTCCGGCTGGAACCCGCCCCACTCACGGGACAGGTTGGGCTCGTTCCACACCTGATAGGCCCGCACCCGCCCACGGTAGCGCACCGCCAGCGCGTGGCAGAAGTCGCCGAAATCCTCCGGGTGCTCCGGTGGGCCGTTGTAGGAGCGGACGCCCCGTGGTGGCACCGCCCAGACCGGTTCGCTGTCCAGGCGGAAGATGAGCTCCAGGCCCAAGGACTCCGCGTCGGCGACGATGCGGTCGGTGAAGTACCAGTTGTAGGCCCCCTTCGCCGCCCCCTCGACATCCCGCCAGGCGACGTGCTGCTTTACCCAGGTGAAGCCGGCCTCGCGGATGAGGCGCATATCCCGGCGGGCGACCTCCTCGTTCCACCACAGGAAGGCCTGCATGCCGTACTCCGGCGAGCCCAGGCGGGCCGGCGGCCAGAGGACGGGGGTCGGG
>JALWUZ010000427.1 GCA_027079895.1 Anaerolineae bacterium | reverse complement strand
AGGCTACGAGGTGCGGAAGTTGCCAATGGCCCAACTTTTCCGAGGACTGGCCCTCCAGTGGCCGGCCTCAGCCTTCCAGGAGATTGTCCCCAATGTGTGACGCTCGCCGGCGCGGCCTTCCCCCTCCCGACGATGTGGGGTATAATGTCCTTGTCACCCAACGAAGGAGAATCATCGCGATGATGAGATTAGAACGGTTCACCGAACGCGCCCAGGACGCGGCCCAGCGGGCCGTCGAAATCATGGCCCGCTACCGCCACACCCAGATTGACGTGGAGCACATCCTCCTGGCCCTCCTCGAACAGGAGGACGGGGCCGTGCCGCAGATCGTCGCGCACCTGGGGGCGGACATCGAACAGATGGAGCAGCGACTGGACAAAGTCCTCCGCGAAAGCCCCAAAGCGGGGGTCTACGCCGGCGGCGGGATAGGGCAGGTCTTCATCACCCCGCGAGTCAAGCGCATCCTCGACGAGGCGAACACCGAGGCCAACCGGCTCAAGGACGACTACATCTCCACCGAGCACCTCTTCCTGGCGATCTCCAACGAGCGCAACACCCCCACCGCCCGCATCTTGAGCGAGAGCGGCGTCACCAAAGAGCGCATCCTGGAGGCCATCAAGAAAATCCGCGGCGGGCAGCGCGTCACCACCCGCAAGGCGGAGTCGCAGTACCGCATCCTGGAAAAGTTCAGCCGCGACCTGACCCAGTTGGCCCGCGAGGGGAAACTGGATCCGGTCATCGGGCGGGACGACGAAATCCTGCGGGTCATCCAGATCCTCTGCCGCCGCACCAAGAACAACCCGGTCCTCATCGGCGAGGCCGGGGTCGGCAAGACCGCCGTCATCGAGGGGCTGGCGCAGAAGATCGCCAACGACGACGTGCCGGAGATCCTCAAGGGCAAGCGGGTCGTGCAACTCGACCTGGCGGCGATGGTGGCCGGGGCCCGCTTCCGGGGGGACTTCGAGGAGCGGCTGAAAGGGGCGATCGAGGAGATTCAGCGTTCCGAGGGGGAGATCATCCTGTTCATTGACGAGTTGCACAGCGTCGTCGGGGCCGGCGGCTGGGGGGGGATGGACGCTTCCAACATGATGAAGCCGGCCCTGGCGCGCGGCGAGTTGCAGTGCGTCGGGGCGACGACGTTGGACGAGTACCGGCAGTACATCGAGCGGGACGGGGCGTTGGAGCGGCGGTTCGCCCCCGTGTTCGTCGAGGAGCCCTCCGTCGAGCAGACCATCGAGATGTTGCGCGGCCTGCGGGACCGGTACGAGGCCCACCACAAGGTCAGCATCTCCGACGAGGCCCTGGTAGCGGCGGCCCGCCTCGCCAAGCGGTACGTCACCGACCGCCATCTGCCGGACAAGGCGATTGACTTGGTGGA
>JALWUZ010000426.1 GCA_027079895.1 Anaerolineae bacterium | reverse complement strand
GCTCCGCCGCTGAATGCCGACCACCGCCGACGGGCGCAGCAGATTCACCAACGCCATCTTCAACTCGCCGCCGCCGTGCGCCGGGTCCACCAGGCCGGTCGTGTCGTAGACGATGGCCGTCGCCCCCTCCGCCCGCGCCTTCTCCACCAGCCGCCGCGCCCCGACGACCAGGGGGAGCATGTGGCGGTAGGGCGAAGTCGCCCCGACGAACATCCGGTAGCGCACCCCCGACGGCGGGAAAGCGTCGTCGCCGGGCTCCCCCAGGGCCAGCGTCAACGTCGTCGGCGGGCCCAGCGTGGCCTGGCCCACGTCCCCGTCCACGAAAGCCACCCGCTCGTGATGCTCGTACAGTCGCCGGTAGAGGTAGCGGGCGAAAGTGGACTTCCCCGTGTCCGTCGCCCCCACGATCAGCACCACCCCTTCCAGCGCGGAGATGGTGATCCGGTTCCAGGCTGGCGGTACGTCCATCGCGCCGACCGGCTACACCACACCCAACTCCCGCGCCACGCGCTCGAAGATCTCCAACCCCAGGTCGAGATCTTCCTTCGTGTGGGCGGCAGTGTTCATCACCCGGATGCGGGCCTGGCCGCGCGGCACGGTGGGGAAGCCCAGCGCCATCGCGAAGACGCCGTACTCGAACAACTTCGCGCTGAACTCTTTGGCCAGTTTCACATCCCCCAACATCACCGGCACGATTGGGGTCTGGGTATGACCGGTGTCGATTCCCAGCCGCTGGATTCCGGCCTTGAAGTACTCGGCGTTCTCCCACAACTTGTCCACCAACTCCGGGTGCTTTTCGACGTAGTCCACAGCGGCCATGCAGGCGGCGGTGTCGGCGGGGGTCAGAGCACTGGAGAAGAGATTGGGCCGCGCCTTCTGGCGGATGTACTCCACGACCAGGCTGCTCCCGGCGATGACGCCCCCCATCACGCCGAAGGCTTTGGAGAGGGTGCCGATCTCCACGTCGAACTTCCCCTCCAGGCCGAAGTGGGAGACGATGCCCCGGCCCTGGCCGAGAACTCCCTCGCCGTGAGCGTCGTCCACCATCGTCAGCAGATTGTACTTGGCCGCCACCTCGTACAACTTGTCCAGCGGGGCGATGTCGCCGTCCATCGAGAACACCCCGTCCGTCACCACCAGGCCGCGCCGGTACTTGGGCAGGTGTTCTTTGACTTTCGCCTCCAAGTCGGCGGGGTCGCAGTGCTCGTAGACGATGATCTTGGCCCCGCTCAGCCGCGCCCCGTCAATGATCGAGGCGTGATTGAGGCGGTCGGAGAAAATCACGTCCTGCTGACCGGTCTGTTTATCCCGTCCGACCAGCGGCGGGATGGCGGCTTGATTGGCGCAGAAGCCGCTCTGCACCAGCAGCGCGGCCTCGACCCGCTTGAAAGCCGCCAGTCGCTGCTCGCACTCGGTGTGCAGCCGCTGCGTCCCGGCGATGGTGCGCACGGCGGCCGGCCCCGCGCCCCACTCGTCCACCGCCTTCTTGGCGGCCTCCTTCAGCACCGGATGGTTCGCCAGCCCCAGGTAGTTGTTGGTGCAGAAGTTGAGCACCTTCTTGCCGTCCACCACCATCCACCCGTCGGCCGGCGAGTCCATCGTGCGGATGTTGATGTACCGCTTTTCGGCCTTCGCCGCCTCCAACTCCTCGCGCATGAAATCCAGTTTGTCCATCGTTCGCACTCCTTTTCTAGATTTAGCGACTTACAGCAACCCGGCCTCGTACCGACGACCGAGTTTATCCAACATATCCTCGACCATCGCCGCCAGATCGTACTGCGGCTCCCATCCCCACTCCTCCCGTGCTGCGCGGTCGTCAATCGTGCGCGGCCAGGAGTCGGCGATCTCCTGCCGGTAATCGGGGCGGTACTCGCAGACGAAATCGGGGATGTGCTTCTGAATCTCCGCCACCAGGTCGGCGGGGCTGAAACTCATCGCCGCCAGGTTGTAGTCAGTGTGATGTTTCAACCGTGCGAGGTCCGCCTCCATCAGATCCATCGTCGCCTTGATGCAGTCCGGCATGTACATCATCGGCAGCACCGTATCCTCCCGCAGGAAGCAGGTGTAGTGATGGTGCTTGATCGCCTCGTAGAAAATCTCGACGGCGTAGTCGGTCGTGCCGCCGCCGGGCAGCGTCTCGCTGCTGATGATGCCGGGGTAGCGCACTCCGCGCACGTCCAGCCCGAAGCGGCGGAAGTAGTAATTGCCCAGCAGTTCCCCGGCGACCTTCGTCACGCCGTACATCGTCGTCGGGCGCAAGACGGTGTCCTGAGGCGTGTTGTCCCTGGGGGTCTCCGGCCCGAAGACGGCGATGGAACTGGGATAAAAAACCCGCTCAACTCTACGTTCGCGGGCGATTTCGAGCACTTTGTACACCCCGTTGAGGTTGACCGTCCAGGCCAACTGGGGCTTAGTCTCCCCGACGGCGGACAGGATGGCCGCCAGGTGGTAGATAGTGCCGACGTTGTAGCGGTCTATCACCGCCGCGATGGCGCCGCGCTGGGTCACGTCCAGGAACTCGAACGGGCCGGCGTTGCGCAGTTCCTCCGGCGGCTCGACGATGTCGGTGGCGACGACCATGTCGGCTCCGTAGCGGGCTCTCAAAGCCGGTGTCAGGGCGGAGCCGATCTGTCCGCTGGCGCCGGTGACGAGGATTCTCTTGCTCACGGTTCACCTCCGTTTTCGCTCATCAGGTGTTGGACGCCGATCCCCCTTCCCCCTGCCTGAAAATTGTACTCCGATTCACCCAATTGCGCCAGTCGGCGGGCCGTCCACCGCCTTTGACTTTGTGGGCGTTTCGGGGTAAGATACGCCGCCGGTGGACGCTTCCACTGCGATTTTGAGCGACATTTTGCCTATGAGCGTAATCTACACCCACGAAACTTACCTTTCCCCCTTCACCTGGCGGTACGGCTCGGACGCCATGCGCCGCATCTGGTCGGAGGAGCACAAGCGGCGGCTGTGGCGGCGGGTCTGGGTCGCGCTGGCCGCCGCCCAACATCGGGCCGGTCTGGTGACGGCGGAGCAACTGGACGACCTCCGCGCCCATCAGGAGGACGTGGACTTAGCCCGCGCTGCCGCGCTCGAGGCCCAAATCCACCACGACCTGATGGCCGAACTGCGCACCTTCGCCGAGCAGTGTCCGGTCGGAGGGGCGGTGCTCCACCTGGGAGCCACCAGCGCGGACATTCAGGACAACGGAGACGCGCTCCGGCTGCGCGAATCGCTCGACCTGTTGCTGGAACAACTGCGCGATCTGCTGCACGACCTCGCCGCCCGCATCCGCGAGTACGCCGACCTCCCCTGTATGGCCTTCACCCACCTCCAACCGGCCGAACCGACCACCGTCGGCTATCGGCTGGCGACCTACGGCCAGGATCTGCTGGATGATTACGCCCTCCTCCGGCGGACGCGGGACGAGATTCGCGGCAAAGGCATCAAGGGGGCGGTCGGGACCGCCGCCTCCTTCGCCCACCTCTTGCGCGACACCCCCTTCTCGCCCGCCGACCTGGAGGCCCTGGTGATGGAGGAACTGGGGCTGGCTGCGTTCCCCGTCACTACCCAGGTCTACCCCCGCCGGCAGGACTATCGGGTGGTGAGCGCGTTGGCCGGCCTGGCCGCCACTCTCTACCGCTTCGCCTTCGACCTGCGGCTGCTCCAATCGCCCCCCATCGGGGAGTGGCACGAGCCTTTCGGCCGGCGACAGGTGGGCTCCTCGGCCATGCCCTTCAAACGGAACCCGGTCAACGCGGAGAACGTGGACAGTCTGGCCCGCTACGTCGCCGCGCTGCCCCGCATCGCCTGGGACAACGCCGCCCACTCCTTGCTGGAGCGCACGCTGGACGATTCCGCCAATCGGCGGCTGCTGCTGCCGGGGGCCTTCCTGGCGAGTGACGAGTTGCTGCGCCGCGTCCGGCGATTGGTGCGGGGATTGCGGCTCAACGAGACGGCCATCGAGCGCAACCTGGCGACTTACGGCCTCTTTGCCGCCACGGAGCGGCTGCTGATGGAACTGGTCGCCGCCGGCGCCGACCGGCAGGCGATGCACGAACTGATCCGCGAGCGGGCGATGACCGCCTGGGAAGCGGTGCAGCGCGGAGAGCCCAATCCCCTGGCCGACCTGCTGGCCGCCGACCCGGAGGTGCTGCGCTACCTCACCGCCGACCGGGTGCGGGAACTGCTCGCCGTGCGAGGCTATCTCGGCGACAGCCCGGAGCGGGCCCTGCGTATGGCGCACGCGCTGGCCGCATTGTGACGAGGAGGAGCGCGTGCCCCCGTTCGACCTGCGCCGAACCGCCGCCGCGCTCCAGCGGGCCGCCCTGGCCGCCGTCGAGCCCCGCGCCGCCGTCCTCCGGCACGTCACCCGCGCCGACGACACCCTCTTCATCGGCGACCGCCGCTACCACCTGCCGGACTACGAGCGCGTCTTCCTCATCGCCGCCGGCAAGGCCGCCGTCCCGATGTCCGCCGCCATCGTCGAGCGGCTGGGCGACCGCCTGACCGCCGGGGTCGTCGTCGCCCAACGGGGGAGCGGCGGGGAAACTCTCCCGCCGCCGCTCACCGTCATCATCGGCGGCCACCCGCTCCCCGACGAGGGTTCGCTGCGGGGGGCACGGGCGGCCCTCGAACTGGCCAGCCGGGCGACGGCCCGCGACCTGGTCATCTGCCTCATCTCCGGCGGCGGCTCCGCCCTGCTGACCCTCCCCGTCCCTGGCCTGGAACTCGACGCGCTCCGCCGCCTCAGCGACGCGCTGCTCCGCGCCGGGGCGACGGTCGGCGAACTGAACACGGTGCGCAAGCACTGTTCCCGCGTCAAAGGGGGGCAACTGGCCCAGGCGATCGCGCCGGCCGCCGTGGTGACGCTGGTGCTCTCCGACGTGGTCGGCGACCCGCTGCCGGTCATCGCCTCCGGCCCGACGGTGCCGGACTCGACGACCGTCGCCGACGCCGAGGCGGTGCTGCGGCGGTACGGGCTCTCCGTCCCGGTCCCCCTGCGCGAGACCCCCAAGCCGGGCGACCCGGCCTTCGCGCGGACGCAGACGGTCATCGTCGGCTCCAACCGCCGGGCGGCGGTCGCGGCGGTGGAGGAGGCGCGGCGGCGGGGGTTCAACGCGCTGCTGCTGAGCAC
>JALWUZ010000425.1 GCA_027079895.1 Anaerolineae bacterium | reverse complement strand
CTGTCACCTGAGGGCATTATAAGGCACAATGGGGATGATGGCAAACAGGGGTCATATCGCGCCGGAAATGCAGCCGCCCGCTCCTGCGTGGAAGCGGGCGGCCGGTCGCTGGGAGCGAGCGCGGGCTCACTGTTCCGGCGGTATCTCGTAGACGATGACGCCGCGGTTCGCGCTCAGTTCGTCTTCGGGGACGTCCGCCGCCGTCAGGAACACCTCCGCGTTGCCGTGACAGGAGTTGCAGGTCTCGTTCTGGGGGGTGATGCGCTGGATGTTGTGCGGCGTGGCGTAGGTCCAGGTGGAGCGCTGGTCGAAGTTCGGCAGGAGGTTGTCGCCGTAGAAGGCGAAGGTGTCCCGCGCAATCGGCACGTGGCGCAGGAGGACGTACTCCCAGGGACGGTCGGAACTGCGGGCCGGGTTGTAGCCGATTTTCAACTGCATTTGGGAGGGGTCGGATTTGAAGTAAGGAGTCCCGTCGTCGGCCTTGTAGACGTGGCAGTTGTAGCAGTTCTTGTAGGCCACCGAGTGGCAGACCTGGCAACTGAGTTTCGTCAGGTGGGTTTCGTCGTGCTGCTCGATGCCGTCGCCGGGTCGCACGTCTTCGTGGCAGCCTTCGGCGGTGCAGGAGGGGGTCGGCGGGCCGTCGTAGCGGTAGGCGTAGGTGCCGGAAGTGCCGTGAATCTCGTCCTCCGGGTGACAGGCGAAGCAGGCCATCCCGCCGGGGTTGAAGTGGACGTCCGCCGGGTAGCGTCCCCCGTCGGGGTTCTTGTTCTTCCCCTTGAACTCGTCGTTGATGCGGCTGCCGTGACATCCGGTGCAGGTCAGGTTCATCGGCGGGATGTTCTTGAAGGTGTGGCCGGCGATGAGGCCACCGCCGTTGCTGGTGGGGCGGCTGACGTGGCACTGACCGCAGGTGGCGTGGCAGGCGGTGCAGTGGGTGTTGTAGGCCACCATCAGTTGGTCCCAGTGGGCCTCGTCGCTCCGTTCGGCCAGGACGGTCAGGTAGCCTTGCTGATCGTAGTGGAGGCTGTCCACGTGGGCCTGGGTGATGTCGGCGTGGCAGAGGGCGCAGGTCTGAGTGGGGTCGGGGTCGCGCACTATGCCCTCGTGGGCTTGTTCCATGTCGGCGGAGTCGGTGCCGCCGTGACAGCCGACGCAGCCGAAGCGGGCGTGGTAGGTCGCCAGGAAGTCGTCGCCCTTGATGAAGACTTTTTCCCATGCCTCCAACGGAGGCAACGAGCCCCCTCAGCCCTCACCTTCCGAGAGGGATTCTTTCTCCTCCGGTTCGACGGCCAGTTCCTTCAGGGTCTCCTCGTCGGTGTGGCAGGCGATGCAGTTGTCGCTGCTGACGATGACCACTTCCTCTTGCTCCGGGGCGGGCAGGGGGAAGCGGGCTTCGGCCGCCGCCTGCACGACGGAGACGGTGTCGCCGTTGCCGCCCTCGCCGACGACCACCGCCGGGGTAGGAGGCGGGGCCGCCGCCGGGGTAATCTCCGGTTCGGCGGCGCACCCGGCCAGGAGCAGGCCGCCGAGCAGGACGCCCAGGGCCAGGAACAGGATCGTTTTGTTCATCGGGCCTCCTCACAGTCGGGGTAACTCACCCCCCCGCGGGCGGGGACGCCCACGGGAGGGTGAGACGGTCGTTTACGGCAGTTCGTGGGGTTCGGTGTCCACCGGATAGCCCATGCTCATATCGTCGCTCCAGCGGGGGCCTTCGGTGATCGTCCAGGCCGGCATGCCGAACTTGAAACTGTAGGCGTCGTAGCCGAGCAGGTTGAGCGCGGCGACCACTTGCCCCGACGCCTGCCCGGTGTAGCAGTTGACGACGATCTGCTTGTCGGCGGGGAGCATCGCCAGGGTCTCCGGCTGGAAGAGCGCACCCGCGCCGATGTTGACCGCGCCGGGAATGTGGCCCTGCTCGTAGTGCTCCGGCTTGCGGATGTCAATGATGACCGGGTTGTTGGAGTCGTCGCCGTCGCTGAGGTTCTCGTAGACCGCCTCGGCGGTGATCAGTTTGAATCCCGCGCCGAAGTAGGCCGCGGCGGCGTCGGCTACGTCGTCGGCCAGCGGCTGGGGCATCTCGTAGGAGCCGGACAACTCGTGGGCCTCGGTGTCCGCCTCATACCCCATGCTCATGTCGTCGCTCCAGCGGGGGCCGCTGACGATCGCCCAGGAGGGCATGCCGAACTTGAGGCTGTAGGCATCGTAGCCCAGCATGTTGAGCGCGGCGACGGCCTGGCCGGCGGTCTGGCCGGTGTAGCAGTAGACGACGATCTGCTTGTCCTGCGGCAGGGCGGCGAGGGTTTCGGCGGAGAAGAGCGCGCCGCCGCCGATGTTGACCGCGCCGGGGACGTGGCCTTGCTCGTAGTCCTCCGGCTTGCGGATGTCAATGATGAGCGGGTCGTTGGACTCGTCACCGTCGTTGAGGTTCTCGTAGACCGCCTCGGCGGTGATCAGTTTCATCCCGTCGCTGAAGTAGCCGCTGGCCGCGTCCAGGATGGCGGTGCCGCCCTCACCACCGGCCAGTTTGTGGGGCTCGGTCTCCACAGGGTACCCGGCCGCACCGGGGAAGGACGGTTGAGCCAGGACGTCGGGGTCGTCGGTCCAGCCCATCATGCCGTACTTGAGGTTGGTGACGTCGTACCCCAGCAGCGCGAGCACCACAGCCGACACTTCGCCTGTGTGCCCGGTGTAGCAGTAGGTCACGATGGGTATGTCGGCGGGCAGATGGGACAGGTTGTCCACGTCGGCGATGCTCTTCCAGGGGATGTTGTAGGCTCCCTGAATGTGGCCTTTGGCGTAGTCGTCCGGGCTGCGGACGCTGAGGATGAAGGGGTCGTTGGAGGTGTCGCCGTCGGTGAGGTTCTCGTAGAGGGCGTCGGCGGTCGTGACAGGCTTCCAATCGGACAGGAAGGCCTGCGCCCGCTTCTGGATGATGTCCGTCGGGTCGGTCTCGCCGGTGCTCAAGGTGGGCGGCTCGTAGGTCTCGGTCAACTCGTGGGGGTCGGTCTCCACCTGGTAGCCCGCCGGCTCGGTGAAGCGGGTCTGGCCGAAGACTTCGTCGTCGTCAGTCCAGCCCATGATGCCGTATTTGAGGTTGACGGCGTCGTAGCCTAGCAGCCGCAGGATCGTCGCTCCCACCTGGCCGGTATGGCCGGTGTAGCAGTAGACCACGATCTGCCGGTCGGTAGGCAGGTGGGAGAGGTTTTCCGGGTCGGCGATCTCGCGCCAGGGGATGTTGTAGGCTCCCGGAATGTGGCCTTTGGCGTAGTCATCCGGGCTGCGGACGCTGAGGATGAAGGGGTCGTTGGAGGTGTCGCCGTCGTTGAGGTTGTCGTAGAGGGCGTCGGCCGTGGTCACCGGAGTCCAATCCGCCAGCCGTTCGGCGATGTAGTTGGCCACGATGGTGAACTCATCCGCTTCCGGCGCAGGGGCCGCGGTCGGCTCCGGGGCCTCGGTCGGCTCCGGCTGGGGCGTCGCCGTCGGCTCCGGGGCCTCGGTCGGCTTCGGCTGAGGCGTCGGCGTCGGGGCTTTGGTCGGCGCGGTGGTCGGAGCCGCCGTCGGCTCCGGGGTCGCGCTCTTGCAGCCCGCCAGGAGCAGGCCGGCGAGCAGTAGGACGGTGATTACCAGGTTGAAAAGGGTGAGTCTTCTGTTCATTTTTTCTCCTCCTGAATTTGGGTAATTGGGTGAGTTGGGTCATTGGGTCACTTGTTATCTCATCGTCTCATCGTCCATTCTCCGTTGATTCACTGGCGCACGTCCGACCAGGCGATGTCGGAGAGGTGGCAGTCGGTGCAGGTCTGGCCTTCGGTGCAGGTATCGGGGTCGGGGGTGTGACAGGAGCCGCAGTCGGGGCTCATATCCTCGTAGCCCACCAGGTGACAGCCCCGACAGGCGACGGTCTTGTGGACGCCGACGTGGTAGGGCCAGATGCGGGTGTGGTCGAAGCGGCTCTCGTCAATCTCCCCCCAATCGCCGCCATCGGTGTGGCACAGGTCGCAACTGGCGCACTGCTCGCTGCGCAGTTCGTGGGGCGGAGTGTGGCAGTTCACGCAGGTGTAGCCGGTCAGGTCGCCGAAGTTGGGCCAGGTGTGGCACTCGAAGCAATGCAACTCCTTGTGTCGCCCGTTCAGTTCCATCGGGTGGACGGACAACTCCGTCTTGCCCCAGGTCTCGGTGGAGATGTGGCAGGTCTCGCAGTCGAGGGTCACGTCGTGAGGGCCGATGTGGCACCCGGCGCACTTGAGGCGTTCCTGGGGCACGTCGCGGTCTTCGTGGCAGTGGATGCAGTAGTCGCCCAGTTCCTTGTGGCTGCCGACAGGGGCGACGCCGTGCGCCACAGGGCCGTGACAGTTGCTGCAACTGCACACCTCGATCTTCTCGTGGACGCCCTGGAGGATGCGGGCGTGCGGGGTGTGGACGTGGTGCTCCGGCACGTCGTTGCGGACGCTCTCGTGGCAGACCAGGCAGATGCGGTCGGCGTGCTCGTAGTCGCTGGGGTTGACGATGAGCCCCTCGTGGGCGGCGTCCTTGTCGTCGGTCTCGCCGTTACCGGCGTGGCAGGTGACGCACCCCAGACGACCGTGCAGCGAGTGTACCTCGTCCGACTCGATGAGCACCGCCTGGACATCGTCCGCGCCGGTGGGCTGAAGGGCGTCCTCAGAGGTATGGCAGTTCACGCAGCCATCGGAGATAGGGGCCGAGTACGGCAAGGGGGATAGGGTAGGTGTGGGCTCCGCGTGGGGCGTCACCGCCTGCACGGCCGGTTCCAACACCAGACCGAGGCCGATGATCACCACGGTCAGCACCAGAGCAATCGGGATGAGATACCACTGGGGCCAATTCGAGGGAAGCATGCTGACCTCCTATCAGAGAATCGCCGGCACGCCGCCGACGACGATGACGTAGCGCAGGAAGAGGCCGGCGATGACGATACCCACTCCCGAACCCAACCCGGAGAAGGCCGAGTGCCGTCCCAGGCCGGCGGCGTAGGCGTGGACGACAAAGGGGAAGATGAAGCCGGGCAGCACGATGAGCAGCCAGAAGACCAGGCTATGGGAGCCGGCGACGATCTCCTGGGCCGCCTGGGCCGCCGCGCCTCCCTCGTAGAAGGCAGTGATGAGCAGCATGCC
>JALWUZ010000424.1 GCA_027079895.1 Anaerolineae bacterium | reverse complement strand
CGCCACGCTCCGGTCGTCTTGCTGCTCCTCTTGCCCTTCGCCATCTGTACGGTCTTTTGGTACTCGCCCCGCTATCGCTTGCCGGCGGTTCCCGCGATGTGCCTCGTCTTGGGTTGGGCTCTACCGACTCTCTGGGCGCAGCGTGGTCGGCCGCTCCTCTTGGCGGGAGGGCTCGCCCTGGCTCTCCTCTCCGGGTTCATCAACCGTGCAGTGGGGGTGGATGCAAGTTGGGAACTTCTGACCGAGGTCGAGGCGCGGGCGGCGGTGCTCGCTCTCGGCCAGGGAGAGCCGGCTCGGGCGGCGGATCTTTGGGAGCGAGTACTCACGCGCGACCCTTTTCACCCGGTGCGGGAGCAACTTGCTTGGATGCGCGCGACCCATCCCGATGCCGCCCTGAGGGACGGAACGCGAGCCCTCGAACTGGCGCGGGCGATGGACGACGAAAGCGGGGGAAAGGACCCACGCCGACTCGGTCTGCTCGCCGCCGCTCTCGCCGAGACCGGGGATTTTGCCGCAGCCCATGACGCGGCCATGCGCGCATCCATCCTCGCGCGCTCGGTGGGCAACTCCGGCGCAGCGGCTACCTATGCGGACTGGGCCGATCAGTTCGCCCGCCGCGAACCCCTGCGGGTCGCTCCGAGGGTCGAGCCTGCGGAGTGAAAGGCCGTAGGCTCACGTTCGCCTGCGCTCGACGTAGGATGCCCTGCGTGAAACCTCGCTGGCTCTCCCTCCTCTTGCCCTTGGCGGCCTGTGGCGGCCCCGCTCCGCCTACCGGACCGCACGTGATCCTGGTCTCGATCGATACCCTGCGGCGGGATCACGTGGGCTGCTACGGCTACGAGCGGGAGACGACTCCGAACCTGGACCGCTTCGCCCGGGAAGGGGTGCGCTTCGACCAAGAGATCTCGAGCACCTCCTGGACCCTACCCGCCCATGCGGCGATCTTCACTTCGGTGCCCGACGCGGTGCATGGCGTCGTCGATGCGACGGGGACCGCCCTCAGCCCGGCCTTCGTCACCCTGGCCGAACGCTTCCAAGCCGCCGGTTATGCGACGGGCGGCTTCTATGGGGGTCCCTATCTCGACGGTGCCTTCGGTCTGGGGCAGGGATTCGATACTTACGTCTACGCCGTTCGCGGACAACGGGAACGCTTCGCTCCCGACAAGGTCGAGGTCTGGGCCAACAACCCACTCAGTCACGCCGCCAGCCACCATGGTGTGACCAATGACGCGGTCTATGGCGAGGCGCGGGCTTGGATGGAGGAGCACAAGGAGCAGGCCTCCTTCACCTTCATTCACTTCTGGGACGTTCACTACGACTTCACTCCGCCGCCCCCCTGGGACACCCGCTTCGATCCAGGCTATGAAGGTCCGATCGACGGT
>JALWUZ010000423.1:592-1382 GCA_027079895.1 Anaerolineae bacterium | reverse complement strand
CCGCCGTCCCTTTCGGGCGGGATTTCGGCCCCGTTCGGGTCGTCGGCTACGAACCGCTGCCCGCTCAGGTGCATCCCGGCGACACCCTGGCGGTGACGATCTACTGGCAGGCAGCCCGCTCATCCTCTCCCCGTTACCGCGTCTGGGTTCAGTTGGCCCCTCAAGACCCGACCAAGAAGGTCGCCGCCTACGACTTCTGGCTGGGGGGGACGCTGTACCCGGTCGAACTGTGGCAGGTCGGAGAGACCGTCCGCGAGACCTACCGCCTGGCCGTCCCCGACTGGGCTCCGGCACCGGAGACCTACTGGATACGCTTCGGCCTGACCGCTCCCGACGGCCACCGCCTCACCTCGGACGGCGGCGATATGCTGACGCTGGGGCCGCTGGTTGTGAAATAGGTGGTTCGAAGCAAACGCCTGGTTCATAGGGTAAGGGGGGGATTGAGGGAACGGGAGAGGCTGGCTAGTCGTGGGGGGTTGGCCGAGCCGACGCGCCCCCTCCGGCACGCCCGAAACGAAGCAAACGGCAGGGTGAGCGGGGGCGGGAGTGGCGTCAGGTGGTTGAACGGGTGCGACGAGAGGTCTCGAAATCGAATGGGAGGCAAGGGGGAATGCACCGCGCGGCCGGGCCGCCCGGTGGAGGAAAGGCTATGTGGAGAGGCCGACCTGATTGACTGACAAAACTCAAGTAAAGAAAATATATTTCGCAGCGACCAGGCGCTTCTTTTGTTTCTGAAGCGCTTGGATACGAGAGGCTTTAGCCGGTTCAGGGTCAGGGAGAGGCGGAAGGG
>JALWUZ010000423.1:0-582 GCA_027079895.1 Anaerolineae bacterium | reverse complement strand
ATCTTTAGATAACTGCTCCCTCGGAACCAGTGGGCGTCCACCCAACGCCGTTTCCCGTGCTCCACGACCTCCACGCCTTGAGACACCAGAAACAAGGTGGCGGCGGCCAGCACAAAGGCCGGCCGGTCCAAAACCTCCGTCTCGCGGAAGAGCGAAGACTCCAGTTGAAATCCACCGGATTTGTCATCCAGAATGTGTTCTTCGATATCAAACCGGAGCCGTAACTATTCAGCCTGAGGTGGAGGGAGAAGGTTGCAGGAATGCAGGATAGATAGGGGCATCCGTCAAGGCCATCACCAACGCCTCGAGCACCCGCTGCCCGTTCTTGCGGCAGGTGGAAATGTAACTGCGAATCCGGCAGAACGTCCGCGCACCCTTCTCCGTGCGGAAACCCCCCGATATCTTCTGTTTCAACTTGACCATCCGCAGATCCCGTTCGGCCAGGTTGTTGTCGAACGGCACCTCGAAATCGTACATAAACCTCAGCACTTCCCCTTTGTGACGCTTCAGGCGGTCGAGCAGGTTCTTGGGTTTGCTCTGTTTCTTCCGCCCCCGCTTCTTTCCCTCCGGTTCAGGCGGCGG
>JALWUZ010000422.1 GCA_027079895.1 Anaerolineae bacterium | reverse complement strand
CTGGGCCGCTGGATGTACGGGCTCACGGCGGCCTTGTGCTGTCTGCTGGCCGTCGGCAGCCTGTACGACTGGTGGCAGGCGCGGCACGGGAAGCACGAGGAGATGCGGCTCAAACTGCCGCCCCGTCTGCGCCGCTGGGTCAACCGCACCGTGCGGGAGGGAGCCGGAGTGAGGGCTTTCCTGCCGGTCACGTTCGTTACCGGGGTGGTCATCTCGCTCATCGAACTGGCCTGTACCGGTCAGGTCTACCTGCCGACGATTCTCTTCGTGCTGGGGGTGCCGGAGTTGCGGATGCGGGCCGGGGTCTACCTGGTGCTCTACAACCTGATGTTCGTCTTCCCGCTGGTGATCGTCTTCGGGCTGGCCTACTTCGGCACCACCTCCCGGCAGTTGGGGATGTTCATCCACAAGCACACGGCGGCCATCAAACTGGGCACCGCCGCGCTCTTCCTGCTCCTGGCGGGGTGGATGGTGACGATGTTGGTCTAGGGGGAGGTGGGGGTCAGCGAGATTTCCGCCACTTCCATCCACTGCACGCCGGGGACCGCCAGCAGCCCCCAGCGGAACTTCCCCCACGGCGTGGCGACCAGGTACTGATTGTCCAGCCACATCACGAACCCCAGGGGGCCGCGCGGCGCGGGGCCGTCCAGCACCGGCGCCCCGTCCACGGCGAACCGGACGCGCTCCCGTCCCCACGAGAGGGTGTAGGTGTGCCAGGCGGTCATCTCCACCGGCAGGAGGGCCTCCCGAATGTGCAACGCCCGCTGAATCGCCGGCCACAGACGGCGGTACAGCGGGCGGATGTTCATCAGCACCGCCGCCGGCAGGGCGATCGTCAGCAGGGGGATGGAGACGGGCCGGAGCGCGTCCAGCGTGGCCGCTTTCCAGCCGTGACCTGGCGTGGCGCGGTCTAACTTCATCTCCGAGGGGGGCGAGGCGTAGAAGAACCAGGCCGCGCGAGGGAGAGTCGGCGGGCGGAGGCCGGTCATCAGGAACGGGTCGTTCCAGAAGCCGAAACCGGCGGTGCCGCGCAGTTCGCCGGCGGGGTGGGAGAAGCGAGCCCGCACCGTCAGGCGAAGGCCCGGTCGGTGGGGGAAGCGGCGGCGGGGCAGTCGGCGGTAGTCGTCAATCTGGGCGTCGGAGTAGCGGCGGTCGGTCGCTCCGGCGACGACGAGGCGTAGATGACCCCCATCCCTCTCCACCCGCCCCGCCCCGACGGTGTAGCGGTGCTCCTCGCCGTTCCTCCAGTCCATCACTCCCCCATCTCCTGCACAGACATCGCTCTACTCATCCGGCCAGACGGGGTGGAACATCATCCATTGCTCCGGGTGCGCGGCGACGTACCGCTCGACGATGGCCGCCAACCGGCGGGTGTTGGTGAGGATGTCCTGTTGCCGGTCGCCGGTGCGCACCATCTCGACGGGCCAGGTGGCGTCCAGGATGTAGCCCTCGTCGGGCTCATATCGGCAACTGCCGACGGCCACCATCGCTTTGGTGAGCAGGGCCATCCGCGCCGGGCCCGTCGGGAAAGGGGCCGGGCGTCCGAAAAACTCCACCCGGTTCCGCTCCTGGGGTTCCGGGCGGTCGAGGCCGGTGATCACCATCCCGCCGTGCCGCAGCCGTCGGACGGCGGCCATCAGTGATTCCGGCGTGATGGGCGTCACCTCGAATCCGGCCCGCTCGCGCAGCCGGTTCAGGAACTGGAAGCCGCCGGTGGGGTTTGGGAGCGAGAGCACCTGGAAGGAGAGGCGGTGGGCGCCCAGCGTCAGCCCCACCAAGTCGAAGTTGCTCATGTGGGTGCCGAGGAGCAGTACCCCGCGCCCCTGGGCCGCCTGGTCGCGTATCCAGGTCGTCAGGCCGGGGGGGAGGCGCACCGCGTCGGCGAGGGCCTCGACGGGGCGGTTCACCACGTGGAAGAAATCGTAGTAGGTCTGCCCGGCGTGGAAGAAGAGGCGGTAGGTCAGTGCGTCCAGTGTCGCGTCGTCGGTGGGGCGGCCGGTGGCGGTGAGAATCTGGCGCAGGTTGGCCCGCACCGTCCGGTAGAGCGTGGCCCGTCGCCGCACGATGAACCCGGCGGCCAGCCGCGCCAGGCCGTATCCGACACGGGGCGGGGTGTGTTGGGCTATGAACAGCCCCAAGTGTGCCGCCGGGCGGCTGCTGGTGATGTCCTGGAGCCGCACGGCGTCTCGTCTACTCCTTCCCTACCGGCGGGGCCTCGACTTGGAACTCGGCGGAACGGAAGAGGGCCGGGGCTTCGACGATGACCGGCACGCCCCGCAGGAGGCAAATCCCCAGCGCGAGCCAACTGAACACCAGGGCGGCGGTCTCGACGAGGCGGACGATGGGGAACTCCGCCGCCCGCAGGCCGAGCACGATGGCCAACAGGGTGAAGGCGACCGCTTTCACGACGGCGTAGCCGGTGCGCATCGGCGGGGAGGCGACCAGCCAGCGGCCCCAAGAGGAGCGCATCATGCTGTGGGCCGATTGGCCGTATTGCAGGGCCACGTTGCGGATGGAGTCGGTCAACGCGCCGCGAATGATGACCGTCAGCGGGATGAGGGCGGGGATCAGCCCCAGGAGGGAGTAAGTCACCCAGAGGACGATCTCCACGGCCCGGTCGGCGGCCACGTCCAACGCGCTGCCGATGAGGGTCTGCTCGCCGCGGCGGCGGGCGACGACGCCGTCCAGCGTGTCCATCAGGATGAGCAGGACGATGAGGGCCGCATCCACGAAACGGGCCACCGCCCCGCCGAAGTACAGCAGGAGCACGACGACCACCAGCAGGGGAAAGCGCAGGGTGGTAATCAGGTTGGCGATGTTCATCTTGCCTCTAACCTCCTGAGATCACGGCGATGAGGCGGATTTCGTCCTCCTCATCCACCATCACATCCTCGGTGAGCAGCCGTCCGTCGCGGACGGCCAGCACCATCTGCGGGACGAGGCCGACTTCCTCGATGATCTCGCGCACTCGTTTGCGGCCTTCCAGTTCCCACTCCTTGTCCCGATAGATGACTTTCATACGCTTCACTCCCTCTGTTCAGGGCCGGGAGCGGCCCGGCGGCGTGCGCAGTTCCAGCAGCCGGTGGCGGTGGTAGGCCTGCCAGGGGGTCAGTCCGCTCCCCTCGACCGGGAGGCCCGCCCCGGCCTCCATCTCGGCCGCGGCGCGGGCCAGAGCGGCCCCGATGGCCGCCGCCTGTCGTCCTCCGGCGGACGGGCGGGGCGCCGACTGCTCACCGGTGGATGGCTGCTCGCGCTCTCCGGTGAGGGCGGTCATCAGGTACATCAGCCCGTACAGCACGACCAGGGCCAGGAAGAGGAGCCCCATCCCGATGGCAGAGGTGGTCAGCGCAATGCCGAGTTCGCTCATCGTCAGCATCCCCCCAGTCTGAGCAGCGCCAGGGCGAAGGCCGCCGGCCAGGGGAGCACCTTGAACTCTCCAGCCTGCAACGCCGCCCGCACCTCGTCGCGGCTGAGGAAGAGCATCTCTTGCTCCTCCAGGTCGTCGGCGTCGCGCTCCGCCGCGCGGCGGGCGCCCTGGGCCAGGAAAAGGTACGCCGTGCCCGCGCCGCGATTCCCGTCCACGGCGTAGTGCCCCAAACTCGTCCACGACCGGGCCGTGAAGCCGGTCTCCTCCAGCAACTCCCGCTGAGCCGCCGCCAGCGGCTCCTCGCCCGGCTCCAGATAGCCGCCCACCGGGGCCAACGTCGTCCCGGCGGCGGCGTACTTGGTCTGACGGAAGCAGAGAAAGCGGTCGGCGTCGGTGACGGCAATGACGATGACGTAGTCCGGCGTGATAACCCAGGGCCAGTCCGCGATGACCGTCCCGTCGGGCAAGGCGACTGTGTGCTCCTCGACTACCAGGTAGGGACTGTGGGACAGCACTACCCGCCGGTCGAGGGTCTTCCAGGCTTCCATCGCTACTCCCCGACCGCGCCGAAGTCCCTGGGGCGGAAGGATTCGTCGTTCAGAATGCGGGCCAGCCCTTCACCGCCCACCGTCAGCACGAACAGCCCCTTACGATAGGCGTAGCGGGCCACGTTGTCCTCGACCCCCAGCCCGGCCACGCCGCCGTAGATTCGGTATCCACGGTAGCGCGGGAAGAACTCCAGGAAATCGTCCATCTGCCGTAAGAAGTCGTCCACGTCCTCGACCTTCAACTGGCTCTTGGCCTCAATGACCACAACTTCGTCGTCGTTCTCCAGGAGCAAGTCCAACTCCATTGTCCGGCCATTCAGTTTGACCTTCGTCCGGTGGTGGATGTACCGCACCTCGATTCCGCGCTCCTGGAACAGCCTGAGAGTGTCGGATTCCACCAGGGCCTCGATCAGTCGTCCCCACTGTGAGCCGAACTCCGAGATCAACTGACGGAGTTTGCGGTCTGTCTCCTGAAGCCTTCGGTCTGTCTCTTGCATCTTTTTATCTGTCTCTCGAAACATCACGTTCGTTTCGAGAAAACGTCTTTCCAGTAAGGCTTCAGTCTCCTTGAACCTGCGGTCGGTCTCCTTGAATCTGCGATCTGTGTCGCGGAACAGCCGCCAGATTTCCGCCACGGCGTCTTGCCAGGTCTGCTCCTGCGCTGCCATCTCACACCTCCTCCGCTTGCTCTCACGGCTCGATGCACCACAACTCTGTCTGGGGATGGCTCAGGTAGTGGGCTCCTTCCTCTGTCACCAGCACGTCCTCCTCGCAGCCGATGTATCCGTACCCCTCGACGCCAACGCCCAGTTCGATGGCGAAGACGTTGCCGGCCTCGATGACGCCGTCCACCGCTTTGCCGTACCGCTCCCAGCGGGGGCCCAGGATGGTCGCGCCATCGTGGACCGAGCGTCCGATGTGGTGGCCGAAGGCGTGCATATACTCCGGGTATCCGGCCTGGGTCAGCGTCTCGCGGGCGGCCTGGTCAACCTCCCAGCCGTGCGCACCGGGGCGCAACGCCGCCCGTCCGGCCTCCAGGGCCGCCCGGGCCGCTTCCCAGGCCCGTTGCACTTCATCCGGCGGCTCTTTCTCCCCTGGGCGGAGGATGTACCAGGTGCGTTGCAGGTCGGAGACGAACCCCTCTTGCCGCACGCCGAAGTCCACCTGTACCAGGTAGCCCGGCTGCACGGCGAAATCGGCCGGCATCACGTGGCCGAA
>JALWUZ010000421.1 GCA_027079895.1 Anaerolineae bacterium | reverse complement strand
CAGGTTCGGGCGCCCGGAGGTGAGAGCAGTACATCGAATAGTTTTAACGTAACGCCCGCGGGTGTATCGGAATACGCGATCAGTTTTACGGACGGTGACAGCGCGGACGCGGGATTAACGCGGAGTTTCACGGTACGGGCGCTGGATGCGTATGGAAATTTAGTGGATGTAAACGACAATATACGATTGACGAGCGGCGGGGATAATGATTTTGAGATAGGGCCGAGCGGTGGTACTCCCGACGACAGTCTTGCTCAGGCGTTGAGCAATGGAGTAGCGACGTTCACGGTCAAGGGAACGTTGACGGGGAGTTACAAGTTTTACGCTTACCGCGTCTCGGACGGAGCGCATAAGACGGCAAGCAGTGTATATACGATTACGCCCGCGCCGATAGATTCGATCAGATTTATAGACATATCTCCGGATCTTGAAGCGGGGGAAAACAGAAGAATCACTCTCCGCGCGTACGATGCCTATAATAATGTGATTACGGATAGCGTCGGATTGCAATTTATCCTGGAGAATGTTAGTACAGGTGGCACTCCATTGACAATTTTCGGAGGATCAGTGGATGACTCCACCGGCGCACTGGATGCTTCGGGTGAGATGACTTTCATAATTTCTTCCGAAGTATCAACCACTTCCAGGCTGAGAGCTTATACCACAGCGGCGCCGGTATTTGCCGATACGAGTGATACGGTTAAGGTTATTGGTAAGACAACCTCCTACTTTGAATTAGCCTTCAATACGAATGATACCATTGATGCCGGTCTTACCCAAAATATGACCTTGACTGCGCGGGATCAATATGGAAACCGGGTTGTGGCCGACAACGGTACCGTCCAGGTGAAAGCGTTGAGTTTCCTGTTTGACGGGACCGACAACGATAGTACAACTCTGACCCTTACTTCAGGGCAGGTAAGTTTTAATGTCCGTTCGGATTCAGCGCATACAACGACTTTCGAAATGAAACGAGGGGGAATTGTATCAACCTCTGACTCGTATACCGTAGAGCCCGCTCCGGTAAATTATTTTGTTTTCGATAACATCTCTGATTTTTCGGCCGGGAATTCCGTAACTGTTTCCGTGACTGCTTATGATGCCTATGACAATGTAATTACCGACAGTACCGGTTATCCCATAACACTTTCTAAAATTGCGGGAGCGGGGGATCTGACCATCAGCGGAGGCGATATCAGTGATACTGTTGACGGTTTGGATAATAGCGGTAAGGCGAGATTTACAGTTGCCGGAGACTCCGCATCCAGCGATTATCAGTTAAGCGCTGATAATGCCGCGGATGCTATTAGTCAATCTTCAAATGTATTTACGATTCAACCGGCGGGGATATCCCGTTTTACACACTCATTCAGTACCTCTTCTCCGGTG
>JALWUZ010000420.1 GCA_027079895.1 Anaerolineae bacterium | reverse complement strand
GCAACGGGCTATCCCGCCGGTTCAAGTAGATCGCCACCGTAATCACCGGCAAGTCCATCTGCCTGGTCAGCAGCTTACCGTCCTCCCACCCACGGATTGCTCCGTCTCTCCCGCCCCACCGTCGTCTGCGGGCCGTGGCCGGGATAGAGCACCGTGTCGTCGGGCAGTTGTTGGAAAAGCACCTCGCGGATAGAGCGCATCAACGTGTCCCAATCACCGCCGGGCAAGTCTGTGCGTCCGATTCCTCCGGCGAAGAGCACGTCCCCATCGAAGGCCATCCTCTGCTCCGCCAGATGGAAAGTCAGGCTGCCGGGCGAGTGCCCAGGGGTATGGAGCACCCGAAACCGCAACCGCCCCACCGCGAGCACCTGCCCCGGCGACAGTTCCACGTCCGGCGGGGGGCTCGCGGGGATGGACAGCCCGAACAATGCCGCCCCACCCTGCGCCTGGAGGATTGGCAACTCCGCCGGATGGAGCGCGAGCGCGGCCCCCGTCGCCTCCCGTACCGCCCCGTTCGCCCCGATGTGGTCGAAGTGGCAGTGGGTATTGAGGATGTACCGAATCTTCAGGCCGCTCTGCCGGATGGCCGCCAGAATGCGCTCCGGGTTATCGCCGGGGTCAATGACTACCCCTTCCCCGGTCTCGTCGCAGCCGACGAGGTAACAATTGGTCTGGGTCATGCCGACGACGATGCTGCGGACACTCATCGTTGCCTCCTCTGCGGACTTGCTCTCTGGGTCGCCGTCAGGGGCGAGTATAACACAGATTCCCGCACCCGACAAAGCCGGAATTGGCACGCTCCGGCGCAATGTGCTATAATCTCCCCCGTATGGATGCCACTGCCACCACCGGACGGCAACTCCACGTCGCCCTCGACGCCCACCTGCTCTCAGGACGGGCCGGCTATCGCAGCGCGGGCGTCCACCAATACATCTACAACCTCCTGCGCCACCTGAAACCCTCCGCCGACCTGCGTTACACCGTCCTACTGGGCGCGGGGAAACTGCCCCCCGGCGTCGCGCTGCCGGTCCGCCGCACCGCCTGGCCGACCGACCGGGCGACGGTGCGGGTGCTGTGGGAACAACTGGCCCAGCCCGGAGTGCTGCGCCGCCTGCGGGCCGACCTGGTCCACGGCCCCGCCTTCGTCGGGCCCCTCGCCGCCGACTGCCCGGCCGTCATCACCATCCACGACCTGAGTTTCCTCCGCTTCCCCCACCTGTTCCGTCCCGCCAACCGGCTCTACCTGACGGTGATGACGCGCCTTTCGGCCCGCCGCGCCCGCCGGTTGATCGCAGTCTCCGAGCACGCCGCCGCCGAAAGCAGCCTCCTGCTCTCCGTCCCCCGCGAGCGGATTGACGTGGTCTATCACGGCTGCGACCCCGCCTTCTGCC
>JALWUZ010000419.1 GCA_027079895.1 Anaerolineae bacterium | reverse complement strand
CGCTCGTACAGGTCGGCGTCGTTCATCGCCAGGAAGCCGCCGATGTTGACCAGGGCGTCCTTTTTGGCGGACATCGTGCAGCCGTCGGCGTAGGAGAACATCTCGCGGGCGATCTCCAGCACCGGCTGGTCGCGGTAGCCCTCCTCCCGCAGTTTGATGAAGTAGGCGTTCTCGGCGTAGCGGCAGGCGTCCAGGAAGAGGGGGATGCCGTATTTGTGGAGCACTTCGCTGGTGGCGCGGATGTTCGCCATCGAAACCGGCTGGCCGCCGCCGGAGTTGTTGGTCACGGTGATCATCCCCAGGGGGATGTTCTCCGGGCCGACTTCGTTGATGAAGGCTTCCAGCCGCTCCACGTCCACGTCTCCCTTGAACGGGGCGTGACTGGTGGGGTCGAGTCCGGCGGCGGCCACGAGGTTGACGGGGTTGCCGCCCCGGGCGATGATGTTGGCCTGGGTGGTGTCGAAATGCATGTTGCTGGGGATGGACTGGCCGGGGCTGACGGTGCAGGCGAACAGGATGTTCTCCGCCGCGCGGCCCTGGTGGGTGGGGACGAAGTGGGCAAAGCCGGTGATGGTCTGGATGGCCTCCTCCAGGTTGAAGAAGTTGCGGCAGCCGGCGTAACTTTCGTCGCCCAACATCATCCCGGCCCACTGGTTGTCGGACATGGCCGCCGTGCCGGAGTCGGTCATCAGGTCAATGTAGATGTCCTCCGCCCGGATGGCGAAGGGGTTGTAGTGCGCCCGCCGCAGGATTTCCTCGCGCTCGGCGCGGGTGGTCTGGCGGATGGGCTCGACGACTTTGATTTTGAACGGTTCGACGGGGAACTTAGCCATTTTGTGCTCCTTTTCGCGTTACTCCTGTCCAATCAGTTCCACTTCGGCGACGGCGGAGCGGTAGGTGTGGCCGGAGGCGTAGATGGCGATGGACTCGATGACGGAGGGGGCGCGGCCATCCTGGGAGAGCAGGGGCACCAGGTTGGGCGAGACGTAGGGGTACCAGGCGTCCTTCGGCACGCGGATGTGCTCATTGCGGGTGCTACATGTGACGCACACCAGCGGGTTGCCGGGGGTACTGCTGTCCGGCAGCCAGTAGAACCCCTGAAGCCACTCCCGCTCCACGCCGTCGGCGTCCAGGTAGACCAGGCGCACCATCACCGGGCACTCGCTCCCTTTCGTCCCGCAGACGGGGACGTTGTGCTCTCCCACCCGCACGTCGAGACGTAGTTCCAACGCGGTGAAGTGCTGCACGTTGTAGTTGATCTCCTGCCGGAGGCCGACTTCGGCGTGATTGCGCCCGGTGCGGCTGAAGACCGCTACCTCCCGCCCCTCGTCGGTGACGACCTCCACGTTCCCCGGCGGCTCCTCGATCTCCTCGTGGTAACTTTCCCAGCC
>JALWUZ010000418.1:3725-5162 GCA_027079895.1 Anaerolineae bacterium | reverse complement strand
GACCTGGGGGAGCGTCTGGGGGCGGACGGAATCGCGGCGGCGGTGGCCCGGTGGGGACTGACCGCGCCGCCGCCGTTGGAACTCGAAACCGCCGCCGCCGAGGTCGGCCCCCTCCGCACCACCGCCGACCTGCGAGAGGAGGCCATCGGACAGGGACACCTGACCGTCTCGCCGTTGCAGATCGCCCTGGTCGCCGGGACCCTCGCCAACGGCGGGCGGAGGCCCATCCCCGGCCTCCTGCTGACGGGAGAGCACGGCGTCGGGCGCCAGGTCATCCCGCCGACCGTGGCCGATATGCTCCTGGACGCCTGGCCGTCGCTGGGGGACGGCGTTCGCGGCCACCTGGGGCTCGCCATCGCCGGCCGGGGACAGAGGCCGCTGGCCTGGTTCCTGGGCGTCGGGGCGGGGGGACGATACGCCGTCGTCGTGCTCATCGAGCAGGCCGCCGACCCCCACCGCGCGGCGGAAATCGGGCGGGAACTGCTCCTGACGGTTGACAGGCGCACGCTTTGAGGTACAATTGACCCTGGTCATTTTTGCTCTGGGGTCATTTTATGTCCGACACGTCCGACGACAAACTCTCACGGCGGGAGCGCAAGAAACGGGAGACCCGGCGGCGGCTGATGGAGTCCGCCCTGCGGCTCTTCCAGGAACAGGGATACGACGCGACCACCGTCGAGCAAATCGCCGCCGCCGCCGATGTCGCCAAAGGCACCTTCTTCAACTACTTCCAGACCAAAGAGGCGATCATCCCCAGCCTGATCGAATGGCGGCTGCAACGGCTTCAGGAGGTGTTGGAGCAGGCCCGCGCTGCTGGTGAGAGCCCCATCGCCCGCCTCAAACGGGCGTTGGTGCTGATCGCCTCCGAGCCGCTGGTGGACCCCGCCCTGGCCCGGCACCTCTTCGCCACCCGGCACTACCGCCTGCGCCACCGCCCAATGCACGTCCTGACCTCCCTGTTCGCCGACCAGGTGCGTCAGGCGCAAGAGGCGGGCGAGATTCGCGCCGACCTCGACCCCGTGTACGTCGGCGGCCTCATCCGCGCCCTCTTCCTCCAGCAAGTGATGGTCTGGTACCACGGCGCCCGCCCCGCCTCCTCGCTGCCCGACCTGCTGACCAAGACTGTGGACGTGCTGCTGGAAGGCATCGCCGGGCCGCAGTGGAGACCGACTCCATGAAACACCTCTGGCGTGCGCTGGGCTACCTGCGGAACTACCGCCTGTGGGCGGTCGGGGCCTTCCTGGGCTTGCTGCTCTCCAGCGCGGCCAAGTTAGTCGTCCCCCGCCTGGCCCAGATGGTCATTGACAGCGGCATCTCCGCCGGCCATCTGACCGTCGTCGTCCGGGGGGCGGCGGGGATGGTGCTCGTGGCCGTCGCCGGCTCCGCCTTCTCGGTCATGCAAGGCGTCCTCTCCGCCCGCGTCGCCCAGGGAGTGGC
>JALWUZ010000418.1:0-3715 GCA_027079895.1 Anaerolineae bacterium | reverse complement strand
CTACGAATTCCGCAATCAGTTGTACGCCAAAATCCACTCCCTCTCATTCAGTTACCACGACCGCGCCCAGACCGGCCAGTTGCTCACCCGCGCCACCTCCGACGTGGACATGGTGCAGCGGTTCGTCGGCACGGCCTTCATCAACCTCATCAGCGCGATCCTGATGATGGTCGGGAGCGTCGTCCTCCTCTTCGTCACCGACTGGCAACTCGCGCTGATTATGCTCCTCCTGGTGCCGCTGACCCTCGGCATCGTCGCCGTCCTCGCCCGGAAAGCCCGCCCGCTGTTCATGCGCATCCAGCAACAACTGGCCGATTTGAACACCATCTTGCAGGAAAACATCGTCGGCGTGCGGGTGGTCAAGGCTTTCGCCCGCGAGTCCTACGAACAGGCCCGGTACGCCGCGGCCAACCGCAGCCTGTTCGCCCTGAACATGGAGGTCGGGCGGCTGATGGCCATCGCCATCCCGCTCGTGTTCCTCATCGCCAACCTCTCCGTCCTGGCCGTCTATTGGATTGGCGGCTATCAGGCCATCGCCGGTCATGCCAGCGTCGGGCGGCTGGTCGCCTTCGCCAACTACATGATGATGGCCTTCTTCCCCATGCTGATGTTGGGGATGATCGTCACGATGTTGGCGCAGGCCGGCGCGTCCGCCGAACGGATTTTCGAGATTCTGGACGCCCAATCCGAAGTGGAGGAGAGGCCGGACGCCGTCCCACTGCCGCCCGTGAAGGGCCGAGTGGCCTTCGAGCACGTCGGCTTCCGCTACTTCAGCAGCGGCCCGCCGGTGTTGGAGGACATCAACTTCGTCGCCGAACCGGGGCAGACGGTGGCCCTGCTGGGCGCGACCGGCTCCGGCAAATCCACCATCATCAACCTCATCCCCCGCTTCTACGACGTGACCACCGGCCGGGTGACGATTGACGGCTACGACGTGCGGGAGGTGACGTTGGAGTCGCTGCGGCGGCAGGTCGGCATCGTGTTGCAGGAGACGACCCTTTTCTCCGGCACCATCCGGGAGAACATCGCCTTCGGCCGGCCGGACGCCCCGCTGGACGAGGTCATCGCCGCCGCCCAGGCCGCGGAAGCACACGAGTTCATCACTGCCTTGCCGGAGGGGTACGAGACGGTGATTGGCGAGCGGGGGACGACCCTCTCCGGCGGGCAGAAACAGCGCATCGCCATCGCCCGCGCCCTGCTCCTCTCCCCTCGCATCCTCATCCTGGACGACGCCACTTCGAGCGTGGACTACGCGACGGAGGCCCGCATCCAGCGGGCGTTGGAGCGGTTGATGGTCGGGCGCACCAGTTTCGTCATCGCCCAGCGGGTGGCGACGGTGGTCAACGCCGACCGGATTCTGGTGCTGGACCGGGGGCGCATCGTGGCGCAGGGCACGCACGCGGAGTTGCTGCACGAAAGCCCCATCTACGCGGAGATCTATTACTCCCAGTTGGAGACGTAGGAGTCGCTGATGTTCGGTGGAGGTGGCCGCCATCACATGCGCGGCCTGGTCGAAGGGGGTAAACCGCAGGCGGCCGGCAAGACTTTGCGGCGGCTGTTGGACTACTTCCGCCCGTTCTGGTGGCTGCTGGCGGCGGTGGCCGGATTGGTGCTCCTCGGAACGCTGCTCCGCCTGTCCGCCCCCTATCTCATCGGCGTGGCGGTGGACCAGTTCATCTCCCCCGGCGGCCATCCCCGCCCCTTCTGGCTGGATTGGCTCCTGCCGCCGACGGTGGAGCGGCGTACCGGCCTCACGGTGACGATGAGCCTCCTGCTGGCCGCTTACCTGCTCAACTGGGCGGTGGTGGCGGGGCAGTTCTACCTGATGACGCTGGCCGGGCAGCGCGTCCTGCTCCACATGCGCACCCAGATTTTCGAGCGCATCCAGGCCCTCTCCCTCGGCTTCTTCGACCGGCATGAGGCCGGCGACCTGATGTCCCGCCTGGTCAACGATACCCAGGTCATCAATCAAGTCTTCAGCGGCGGCATCGTCCGCCTGGCAAGCATGAGCCTTTCGCTGGTGGGGATTATCTTCTCCATGCTGGCCCTCAACTGGCGGCTTGCGCTGGCGAGTTTCCTCATCCTGCCGGCGATGGTCGCCGCGACGGTGTTCTTCTCCCGCCGGGCGCGGGCCGCCTTCCGCCGCACCCGGAAGACCATCGGGCAGGTGAGCGCGGAGTTGCAGGAGAACATCGCCGGGGTGCGGGAAGTGCAGGCTTTCGCCCGCGAGGGGGCCAACGTGGCCCAGTTTGACCTGGTCAACGCCGCCAACCGGGACGCCAACGTCGAGGCGCAGTCCATCATCTCCGCCTTCTCGCCGACGCTGGACGTGCTCAGCACCATCGCGCTGGCGATCGTGGCCGGATACGGCGGCTACCTCGTCCTGGGAGTGGACCCGCCGCTGGTCAGCGTGGGAGTCATCGTCTCCTTCCTGGTCTACGTGCGCCGTTTCTACGAGCCGATTCGGGGCGTCGCCAACCTCTACACCCAGTTCCAGGCGGCGTTGGCGGGAGCGGAGCGCGTCTTCGAGTTACTCGACACCCAGCCGGAGATCGTGGACGCGCCGGACGCGGTCGAGTTGCCGCCGGTGGAGGGGCGGGTCGAGTTCGACCACGTCACCTTCGGCTACGAGGAGGGGAAGCCGGTGCTGCGGGACATCACGCTGACCGCCGAGCCGGGGCAGACGGTGGCGTTGGTCGGCCCTACGGGGGTAGGGAAGACGACGTTGGTCAGCCTCCTGCTCCGCTTCTACGACGTGGACGCCGGCGCGATTCGCGTTGACGGGCATGACATCCGGCGCGTCGTCTGCGCGAGCCTGCGGCGGCAGATGGGAGTGGTCTTGCAGGATACCTTCCTGTTCTCCGGGACGGTGATGGAGAACATCCGCTACGGGCGGCTGGAGGCGAGCGACGAGGAGGTCATCGCGGCGGCCCGTCTGGCGAACGCCGACCAGTTCATCGAGCGTCTCCCGGACGGCTATCAGACCCACCTGGGGGAGCGGGGACACAATCTGAGCCAGGGGCAGCGGCAATTGATCGCCATCGCCCGCGCGGTACTGGCCGCCCCGCGCATCCTCATCCTGGACGAGGCCACCTCCAGCGTGGACACCCGCACCGAACGGCTGATTCAGCAGGCGTTGGACAAGTTGCTGGAAGGGCGCACCAGTTTCGTCATCGCCCACCGCCTGAGCACCATCCGCAACGCCGACCAGGTCTTGGTGCTGGAAGAGGGGCGCATCGTCGAGCGCGGCACTCACGAGGAGTTGCTGGCGGCGCGGGGGCGGTATCACGAGTTGTACACCAGCCGGCTCCGCAGCGTGTGAGAAGTGTCCCCGTCTTGGGAAATCCGGGCCGGACGCTTGGGATAATTGGGATAATTTCGGACTCCCCCGCTTGACAACCGGCCGTAGTCTGCTATGATTCCCTCCCGTAGAACACCTGTTCGACAGGAGGCTCACCATGCGCAGACTACTCGACTTCCAGGCCGACCGCATCGAGGCCGTCCTCTCCATCAACAAAATCCCTGCCCGCGTCACCGGCGGCACCGTCACCCCCCGCTGGATTCGCTTCCAGGTCCTCCCCGCCCTCGGCGCCAAAATCTCCAAAATCAAACGCCTCGACGAGGAACTCGCCGCCGCCCTCGACGTCCCCAACTGCCGCGTCTCCCGCCGCGGAGCCGCCGGCTCCGTCGAAGTCCCCCGCAACGATCCCCACCC